>JBATNZ010000262.1:0-6084 GCA_049290615.1 Candidatus Contendibacter sp. | reverse complement strand
GTCGATCTGGCGCAGGCTGTGATCGCTCAGGTGCATGGAAGCGGTAAACTCAACTCGTTAACAGGGTTCTCGGTCCCCATCCTGCCCCGTCAAATTCAGGGAAGTCAAGGGGGGAGTGAACGGCTGCGGCCCGAATTTTGTCATCCACCGTTACCAGTGGGCAACCATAGATTCACGCTGTCGCAACGATCATTCGATCCGCTGGATCACGGTGAAATACACCAGGCAATTGGGTGGACTCCACAGCAATGCGCGGCGTCAATTCAAGCAGTTGTATTCCCGGATAGGTCAGTGCTTGGTCAAACCACTCCGCGACGAGAACTGGCAATTTCAACCGCCGATATTCAACCAGTTTAGCAATTTCCCAACACGATATTATACTAACGCCCAGCCCATCAGTTTCGCGGGCCTGGATGCTATCGCGATAGCCTTTCGGCAATTGCACGTCACCATGCACCCACCATACCCAAACATGCGTATCTAAAACAATCACTGTGTGGCGCCCCAATCCGATTCAGCAACCGGTTCCATCGGATCAAGATAGGTGACAGGCTTGCCGCGCAGCGGATAGCGATCAGAGGATGAAGGCGCTACCGGTTGAACCTGAATAATCACCTCAATAGCTACGCCGGCTTTGAGCGGAAGATTATCCAAAGTCAGTACCCCATCTTTCTGAATAACCGTCTCAAGACGATAGGCTTGCATGACTTTAATCTCCACGAAGAATCAAATCCACACGGCAAAAAGACTATTGGCGGTGCGCCGTGGGCAATCCACAGCGCCACGCCCTAGACAGTGGTCGTTGACCCATCGGGGAGCCTTTCGCTTCTCGTTCGGTCATTAAATGGGCGGAATGATACCCCAGCAGTGGCATTTTTGCGCGGCGCGAACGGCGCGGCCAACCCTGGAATCAAAAACGACGAACGGCCTTCCGGGATCGCCGGAAAGCCGCGTCGGACCCAACAGTGGGGGATAAAACCGGAACCGGACGCTCAGCGGGTGGCCTGAGCCGGCTGCAGATAGGAAATCGGCGCCTGCCGTTCGTCGCTGAAGGTGACTTCTTCCCAAGCGGCGCTATCGGCCAGCAGTTCGCGCAGCAACCGGTTGTTCAGCGCATGGCCGGACTTGTAACCGGTGAACGCGCCGATCAGGCTGTGGCCCAACAGATACAGATCGCCGATGGCGTCCAGAATCTTGTGTTTGACAAACTCGTCCTCGTAGCGCAGGCCATCCTCGTTGAGAATGCGGTAATCGTCCACCACGATGGCGTTATCCAGCGTGCCGCCGAGCGCCAGCCGCCGTTCCCGCAGAAATTCGAGGTCGCGCATGAAGCCGAAGGTGCGCGCCCGACTGACCTCCTTAACGAAGGAGGTGGTCGAGAAATCCACCACCGCGTGCTGGTTGCGGCCCTTGAACAGCGGATGATCGAAGGCGATGGTGAACTCGACCTTGAAACCGTCGAAGGGATCGAACCGCGCCCACTTGTCGCCATCCTCGACATGCACCGGTTTTTTAATGCGGATGAAACGCTTGGGCGCGTTCTGCTCCTGGATGCCCGCCGACTGGATCAGAAACACGAAGGGGCCGGCGCTGCCATCCATGATCGGCACCTCGGCGGCGCTCACATCGACATAGGCGTTATCAATGCCCAGCCCCGCGAACGCCGATAGCAGATGCTCGACAGTGGAAATACGGGCCTTGTCCTTGACCAGCGAGGTGGACAGTTGGGTATCGCCGACATGGCGCGGGCAGGCCTTGATCTCGACCGGTTCGGGCAAATCGACCCGCCGGAATACAATGCCGGCATCGGGCGCCGCGGGCCGCAACGTTAAATAGACCTTATCGCCGGTATGCAGACCGACGCCAGTCGCCCGAATGGCGTTTTTCAAGGTTCGCTGCCTAATCATGTTAGGTCCCCCAACACATCAATTGAACTGGAGCGTGGCGGCGCGGTGTGCTGTGCAGGTCCGGATTGCGCGCCCACCAGCCTGACCACCGGCCCATGCGGCCAGTCGGCAACCACCACGTCATCTTGCGTTGCGATAAAGATACCGCAATTCGTAGCGATATTGCAACTTGTTTCTCTTTAGCAACTGCAACTGTTGTTAAGTTGCTAAAGCCATCGCTCCAGTCCTTCAACCGGGGTTATCAGCCACCCACGCAACACCGACCCGATCCATCGGGGAGTTGGCTTCCCCAAGCCGTTCAATCCCCTGACCGGCCCAAGGCCTGCCGACGCAGGAACGCCGGGATGTCCAGGTAGTCCTCGGGATCGACGCGTTCCCACTCGCTTGGGCCATCGCTGACCGCCTTCTGCCGGGGAGCGGGCTGGCTGTGGCGGGCATGGTCGCCGTCACCGGCCTGCCGTATCAACTTGAACGGCGGAACCGCCGTATCCCGTTCGCGCGCGGAAACAGGCTTGGCTGGCGCACCCTGGCCGATGCCGGTGGCGACGATGGTGACCCGCAGTTCGTTGTGCATTTCCGGGTCGATGGTCGTGCCGACCACCACGGTGGCGTCCTCGGACGCCAGCTCCCGAATGATGTTACCGACCTCGTCGAACTCTCCGATGCTCATATCCATACCGCCGGTGATGCTCACCAGCAAACCCTTGGCGCCGGATAGACTGACATTTTCCAGCAGTGGACTGGCGATGGCCGCCTCGGCTGCCTCGCGGGCGCGACCATCGCCGACCGCCCGGCCGGTGCCCATCATCGCCATGCCCATCTCGGACATCACCGTGCGCACGTCGGCGAAGTCCACATTGATCAGGCCCGGATTGGTGATCAGCTCGGCGATGCCCTGTACCGCGCCCAGCAGCACGTCGTTGGCCGCCTTGAAGGCATCCAGCAGGCTGGCGCTCTTGCCCAACACCGTCAACAGCTTTTCGTTGGGGATGATGATGAGCGAATCCACGGTTTCGCCCAACTCGCGAATCCCACGCATCGCCACTTCCATGCGCCTCTTACCCTCGAATGGGAAGGGCTTGGTCACTACCGCGACCGTCAGAACGCCCATTTCCCGGGCCAGTTGCGCGACGACCGGCGCCGCGCCAGTGCCCGTGCCGCCGCCCATGCCCGCTGTGATAAACACCATGTCAGTGTTCTGCAGCACCTCGCGGATTCGCTCGCAATCTTCCTGCGCGGCCTGCCGGCCCACGTCGGGGTTGGCGCCCGCTCCCAGCCCCTTGGTGATATTGCCCCCAATCTGCAAGGTAACGGGCGCCCCGCAAGTCTTCAAAGCCTGGGCGTCGGTATTGGCGCAGATAAACTCCACCCTCTCGACACTGGCGCTCAGCATGTGCTTCACGGCATTGCTGCCACCGCCACCCACCCCGATGACCTTGATGACTTCGCTTTTCGCCTCAGGCTTGTTGCCATCCATCAGTTCAAACATGACCTTCTCTCCTCAATCAGTGGTTCTCGACCCAGACTGCCCGATCCAACCGTTTAGAAATTCCCCTGAAACCAACCCTTGATCCGAGTCCACCATCCCTTGCGGCCCGCCCTCGACACCGGACCCGTCCGCCCCGGCCGGTTCTCGTTACCAAACAGCAGCAAACCCACCGCGGTGGCATAAATCGGATTGCTCATCATGTCTTGCGGCCCCGTCACTCCGCGCGGCAAACCCCGCCGAACCGGCAGATGCAATACCTCCTCGGCCAGCTCGACAATCCCGGTTATCTGCGAACTACCTCCCGTCAGCACCACCCCGGCGGGGATCAGATGCTCGAAGCCGCTGCGTTGCAGTTTCCCCAGGGCCACCTCGAACAACTCCTCGTAGCGCGGCTCCACCACCTCGGCCAGTTCCAGCCGGGACAACGCCCGGGCCGCCCGGTCGCCGACGCCAGCCACATCGATCCGCTCGTCGGCGCGCGTCAGTTGCTTGAGGCAGCAGGCATGCTTGATCTTGAGTTCCTCGGCGTCCGGGGTCGGCGTGTGAAAAGCCACCGCGATGTCGTTGGTCACCTGGTTGCCGGCGACTGGAATCACCTCGGTATGGCTGATCGCGCCGTGGGTGAACACCGCCAGGTCGGTGGTGCCGCCACCGATGTCCAGCAGGCAAACGCCCAGTTCCTTCTCGTCCAGAGTCAGCACCGCCCGGCTCGACGCCAACGGCTGCAAGATGACATCGTCCACCTCCAGGCCGCAGCGCCGCACGCACTTGACGATGTTCTGCTCGGCGCTGATCGCGCAGGTCACAATGTGGACCCGCGCCTCCAACCGTACCCCAGCCATGCCGATCGGCTCCTGGATGCCTTCCTGGCCGTCGATGACGAATTCCTGCGGCAGGATGTGCAGGATCTTCTGGTCGGCTGGAATCGCCACCACCCGCGCCGCCTCGATCACCCGCTCCACATCCTCCGGGCTGACCTCCTGGCGCTTGATGGCGGTGATGCCGTGAGAGTTGAACCCGCGGATGTGGCTGCCGGAAATCCCGGTGTACACCGAGTGAATCTGGCAGCCCGCCATCCGCTCGGCCGTGTCCACCGCGCGCTGGATCGACTGGACGGTCGATTCGATGTTGACCACCACTCCCTTCTTCAGGCCACGCGCGGGGTGCGCGCCGACCCCCACCACTTCAATCGTTCCGTCCTGGCCAATTTCGCCGACCACCACCACCACCTTGGAGGTACCGATATCGAGTCCGACAATCAGGTTTTGGTCTTCTTTTTTCGACATTGATCGCTCCGTTTCCCGCTACCGCCTAACCCGCCGTTGGGGTCGGCGGCGCCACTTTCCAGCGCACGGCGAACCCGTTGCCATAGCGCAAATCCACCACCGCGATCCGGTCAGCCTGGGCAGCCAGCACCCGTGGATAAATCCGCGCCAACCGCCGCAGCCGCTCCTCGAACCGCTCGCGCCCCAGATACACTTCCAGGCCGCCATCGAAAGTCAGCCACCAGGCCCGCCGTTCGTCCTGGGTCAGCTTCACCAGCGTCAGGCCAACCGGCTCCAACTGCGCGCGGACCTCGCGCCATGCATTGATCAACGCTTTCTCGCGACCCTCGGGACCGGCCAGATGCGGCCACGGTCCCGGCTGGCGCAGCGCGGCCGGGCGAAAGCGGCGGCCGTCCACATCCACCATCTCCCCGCGCTCGCCCCAGTAGCCGAAAGCCACCCGCTCGCGCAGCCGGATTTCCACCGTGTCCGGCCAGCCGCGCCGCACCGCGACTTCCTCAACCCAAGGATCGGCGGCCAGCGCCGTGCGCAGGTCATCCAGATTGGCGACAAAAAAGTTCAGGCCCAGATAGGCGCGCGCCAGAGGTTGCAAATCCGCCTCGGTCAGGTTGCGCAATTCGCCCTCGACCCGCACCTGACGCAACGGAAACGCTCCCGGCTCGCGCAGCGCGCGAACCCCAGCCTCCAGGCCGAAGCCGACCGCCGTCAGCGCCAACACCACGCCCAGCCCGCGCAACCACGGCTTCCAGGCGGCCCACCACTGCCCCGACGCGCCTGCTGGCTTGCGCTTGAGCGATGTGGCCCCCCGGCGGCGCCCCCGTCCGAGTCGCATGGTTGTTCCCGGCTCAGCCCAGCCACGCCGGTGGCGAGTCTGTCGAACCCACCAGGCTGGTCTCCAGAATGCGCCAGACCAGTTCCTCGAAGCCCAAGCCTGCTACCCGCGCCGCCATCGGCACCAGGCTGTGGTCGGTCATCCCCGGCACGGTGTTAACTTCCAGCAACCAGGGCTGGTTCTGGGCATCCACCAGCAAATCCACCCGGCCCCAACCGGCGCCGTCCACCGCCGCGAACGCCTCGCGGACCAGTTCCCGCAGTCCGGCTTCGCGCGCTTCGGGCAGGCCGCAGGGGCAAAGATAGCGGGTATCGTCGGCGTGATACTTGGCCTCGTAGTCGTAGAACGCGCGCGGCGTTTCCAGCCGGATCAGCGGCAGCGCCTCGCCCTGCAACAAGCTACCGGTGTACTCCTGGCCCACGATCCACGGCTCCGCCAGGACCGGCGAATCGCAGGCGGCGGCCCGTTCCCAGGCACTCGCGAACTGCGCGGGATCGTCAACCCGGCTGATGCCGATGCTCGACCCCTCGCGCGAGGGCTTGACCGCCAACGGCAGGCCCAGCGCAGCGG
>JBATNZ010000261.1:0-3825 GCA_049290615.1 Candidatus Contendibacter sp. | reverse complement strand
CATCACCGCGACAGGTCGGTTCTGAATAAACCGCTCCAAGACTTCGCCAAACATAGGAATACCTCAAGATATTTCAAAAATTGTGTTATTATACAAGAAATTATCAATGACCTTAAGAGGGCTGGTTCATCGATCCCTATTGCCCGTATTGCCACCAACAGTGGCGCCTGCTGCGCCAGCCCGTCGCGGATGGCGCGCTCCGGGTGCGTTGGGTGCCGGTCGTGGTGCTCGAAGCCTCGAAGCGGCAGCTCCCCCGGGTGTTGGGTCTGTTGTCTCCGACCGACGCCGCAGGGCTGGCGCGCTGGATGACGCGGCACATGGGGGAGTCCCGTACCGACGCTCAAGCCAAGCTGGCGCTGGTTCGCAATCAAGCCTTGTTCGCTCGTCTCCGGGCCAACAAGGTTCCGGCACTGCTGTACCGTGCGGCGGATGGTCAGGTCATCCTGCGCGCCGGATTGTCGCCCCTGGCGCCGGCGGCGACCGCGCGGTGAACGCCGCCAAGCTGACGCACTGACTCATTGACTCATTGACTCATTAATGTACCGACTCACTGATTCATTGACTCATTCACTCACTGACTCAATCGCTGACCGACGCATCAACTTACTGACTCACCAATGAATTCGCCTTCCTAACCACATCCGCCGAGGTGAAGGCATGAGCGTCCCGCAGAATGTCCACGTCAATCCTGCCTATCTGGGAACCTACCTGGCGGCTCGGGTTCCGGCGTCAGCGCCAGAGCAACCCACCGTTGCGGAGACCTTCCTGGAGGAGACGGGTCAACCGTTAACCCCACCCAGGACAGCAGTCGGTTCCCCGGTCGATCCTGGAGTGTCCCCGGCGCCCGAGGGTGGGCCAGACTCACGGGTGGTGATCCGCCAGCGCCTCGCGATGATTTTAGCGGGCGGTGCGCTGCACGCGGACTTGGTGGCCGCCGCCCTCGACCATCCCGCTAGCGAGCCACCCGCCGCCGAGGCGCTGGATGCCCATCAGATACGCGCGAGTCAGTGGATCGAAGCAACCACGCGGGAGTTGGCGCGCGTCTGGGGTGGTTCGGGGGTTGGCGGCGCCGACGCGGATTCCTCGGCGCGCGCTGACCGGCTGCCGGACGAGCACCAGTATGAAATCGCGCGAATGCTGGTTGGGGTGCTGCGCGAGCATCCCGACGGGCCGACGCGGATCGAGCCGGCGCGCCTGGCTGCTTACCTGGCCTTGCCGGAGACCAGCCGCCGGTCGGTCGATCCGGATTCGGGACAGCGATTGGCGGAGGCGCGCGCACTGGCCCGCGTGCTGGTCGCGGTGCTGCACTGCGACTTCCAGCGGGAGGTGACGACGGTGCTCGGCGAGGCCTGGACCGCGATCGCCGAAACCGCCGATCGCCAGGCCGACCAGATCGACCAGGCCCTCGCGCTCGCCCCCGACGCGCGGCGGATCGCCTGGCAACGCCTGCTGGACGCTGGCGGTGTGCTGTATGCCGCCGTGCTGGCGCGGGTCCATCGCGATTCGGTACGGATGATTCAGGCCTATCAAGAATGTCTGAACACCGGGGACGCAGCCGGCGCGGATCGGCTGGCTCGGGCGTACCAGGATCGCCGCCTGGGGTATGCGGGGATTGCGCATTATTTCCAGGTCGCCGTCGAACCGATTGACCGATGGGTGCGGGCCGCCTTGTCCGCTGTGGAGGAACCTGCGGTACGGGAGGCGTAATCATTCAGTCCTCTCTCCCCTTGTCAAGGGGGAGAGGGCTAGGGTGAGAGGGTAAGTCTTTGAAACTGCGGCCCTCACCCCCAACCCCTCTCCCGCAAGCGGGCGAGGGGAGTGAACGGTTACCGGGAGGCGCCTAAACCCATGCCAGGTGGAGCCGCCAGCGGCGCACGACGGCGAACCGCAGCGGCCGCGCCCAGTGGGGGAGGGAGCGGGCCATGATCGACCAACACGCCGTGGCGGATTCCGACCGGAACAACCGCTGGCCGCAGCGGGTCGCGGCGCTGGCGCGAGTCGTGCGCCACCTTGACCCGGCCGGGGCGCTCGATCCCGCTGCCTGGCCTCAGACCCTGACGCTGACGCGGTTGATCGAAGGGCTTTCGAGCGAGTCCGACGCGACGGTCGCCCTGCGTAACGACATCCGCCATTATCTGGAGCAACTACCCAGTTATGCCGAGGGCGACGCGCGCCGGTTGCGTCTCTACCACGAAATCACCTTGCTGCTGCTGGCCGGCGGCGTCGAACCCCTGACCGCCGCCGAGATCGAGGAGCTGGGCTTGGAGCCCTGGGACGAGATCGAGGAGGCGTGATGGCGACCTCTACCCATCGCGGGCGCGGTTCCCACCCCGATCTCTATCAGGAAGTGACCGATCGCATCGTGGCAATGATCGAGGCCGGCGCCGCGCCGTGGCGGAAGCCCTGGACCACGCCCCGACTCCCCGGCGTGCCCGCCTTGCCGGTCAACGCCGCGACCGGCCAACCGTATCACGGCGTCAACGTGCTGCTGTTGCTGCCGCTGTCGATGCTGTTTGGCGACCCGCGCTGGTGCAGCTACCGGCAGGCGGAAGCGCGCGGCTGGCAGGTGCGCGGGGGCGAGCGGGGAACGCCGATCTGCTTTTACAAGCTGTTGGAGATCGCGCCGGAGGATCGGGATGAACTGCGGGCGATTTTGGGTGATCCGGACGAGGCGGTTCGGACCGTACCCCTGCTGCGGCGCTCGACGGTGTTTCATGCCTCGCAGATCGACGGCCTGCCGACGCTGGAGGAGGCTTACGGTACGGGCGAGCCCTTGCCGGAAGCGGTGTGGGACGCGGAGGCCCACCTGGAGACGCTGCTGGCGCGCAGTGGCGCCATGATCGAACACCGGGGCTTTCGCGCCTACTACCAGCCCGGCGAGGATCGCATCGTGCTGCCGCCGCGCGGGCGGTTTCCCAGCGCCGAGGCCTACTACGGGACGGCCTTTCACGAACTGGGCCACTGGACCGGTCACGAACGGCGGCTGAACCGGCCGTTCTCCTTCGACCGGGGTGGATCGGACTACGCCCGCGAAGAGCTGCGCGCGGAACTGGCCAGCGCCTTTCTCAACGCCGAACTCGGCTGCCAGCACGATCTGGACGAGCACGCCGCCTATCTGGCAATGTACCTGGAACTGCTGCGCCAGGACAAAAAGGAGATTTTCCGGGCAGCCAAGGATGCCCAGGCCATCGCCGATCTGATCCTGGATCGGCATCCGCGCCTGCGGTTGGTACAGGGGGTGGCCGTACCCCGGACGGGATCGCCGGAGCCTGACGGGTTGGCGCCGGACCCGACGGATTTTCCCACGCCGATCCGTACCTTTGACGATCTACTGATCGTCCACCAGCGCCTGATCGGCGGGGCGCTGCGGGAGGTCGTCCGGCGTGGCGAGGATGAGGGATACCTGGGGCGGCTGGTCCGCGAACTTGAAGCGGCCCTGCCGCAAGGGTCCGCCGTCGCCACCGCGCCACTCGAGCAAACGTCGCTTGGTTTGTCACGGCGGCATGATCGAGTGCATGTGCCTGTTCCCGGTGGGAGGTGATCCTGCATCGGTTAAGCAACTCCCGTGATCCCGCTGGTAAAAGGTAACCACGGCCTGCTCTACGCCCCGGTTTGTTCTTTTTTATATCATCATCAAATTGTTCTTGACTCGCATGTGAACTACTCCCCATCTCTCACTCGCCCCAAGGCATCATATAAGGGGTCCGCTCACGAAACGGACAAAATCGTACGCTAACGACTCTAAATCCTTTTTAGACAAAGGCTTCCAATCGCTACCTGCTTCGGTGTCAGATTGGAGCGTACCCTAACTGGGCGTCAGCCAGA
>JBATNZ010000260.1:0-7016 GCA_049290615.1 Candidatus Contendibacter sp. | reverse complement strand
TCTGGGCCGCTTCCGCTTGAGCAGCCTTGCGAGCGGCTTCGGCACGGACCGCGTCTTGCCGCGCTGCCTCCGCTGCCCGGCGGGCTTCGGCTTGCGCGGCCAGTGCTTCCGCGGGCGAGGATTGATGAGGAGAGGTCGCTTCGCCCTGAGCTGCTTCGAGACGGGCAGCTTCCGCCTTGGCGGCGGCGCTGCGTTCGGCTTGCGCCTTGGCGCGGGTATTGGCGGCTTCGGCTTGGACGGCTTTCTGTTTGGCTTCGGCGCGCGCCTTGGCGGCGGCGATGCGTTCGGCATCGGCCTTGGCCTTGGCCTTGACCGTGGCTTCCTGAGCGGCCTTTTGGCGCGCGGCTTCTTCCCGTGCGGCTTTGGTCGCGTCGGTCTGGGTGGGCGCGGCCGGCATCGGGGAGCGCGGCGCAACCGGGGTGGCAACCGGCGCGGCGGGTGTTACGGGAACCGGTTTGAGGTGGGGGGCTGGGGCAACGGGCGGCGGCGATTCGACAACGGGTGGTGGTGGGATCGACGGCGCCGGTTCGGCAACGGGCGGCGGCGGCTCCCCTCGCCCCGGCGCTTCCTCCGGCTTGGGGATGGAACCGGCGGGAGGCGGCTCCGGTGGGGGCTGCTGGGAAAAGGTCAGAGTCGGAGTGACCGGCGGCTGGATCGCCGGAGGCGGTTGGGTGACGGCGACCGGCGCGACCGGCGGCTTGTCCTGCTTGTGCAACATTCGCGGCGCGAAAATGACCGCCAGCGCCACAATAACAGCGACGCCCACCAGGCGTTGGGTCAAGCGATTGTCCAAGATCAAATCTCCCGTGATTGCGGCAAGGAGGAATTGGGAATCCACGGCTGGGCGGCCAATACGGGAGCGACCGCGTGGAACGAGCCGAGCACGACGATGCGGTCGCCAGTGTCGGCCGCGGCGAGAGCGGCTTGGCAGGCATTCGCGATGTTATGGTGGGGGGCAACCGCATGAATGCCGGCCGAATCCAAGCACGCGGCCAGCTCGGCCCCCGCGCGTCCCCGCGCGCCACCGAGCGTGACCGGATGCCATTCATCCACCACACCCGCCAGCGCCTGAATCACCCCGCTGGCGTCCTTGTCGGCGAGCAGGCCGATGATGGCCCGGGTGCGTCCGGGACAGGCCCGCTCCCGCAAATTGCCAGCCAGCACGGCGGCGGCGGCGGGATTATGGGCAACATCGAGAATCCACTCAACCGGGCCGGGAATGATCTGAAACCGGCCGGGCAAGCGTGCGCGCAAGAGTCCGGCGCGGATGGCGTCGGCGCCAACCGGCAGCCGGTCGCGCAGGCTGGTCAAGGTCATCAGCGCGGCGGCGGCGTTGCCCAGTTGATGTTCGCCGGCCAAAGTCGGCGGCGGCAGCGCATCGAAATGATGTTCGGCCGACCGCCAGCGCCAGGTTGCGCCAGTGCGGGTAAAGTCATAATCATGGCTGATCCGCAGCAGCCGCGAGCCGATGGCGCGGGCGTGTTCGAGCAGCCGTGGCGGTGGGTCGGGGTCGGCGCAAATCGCCGGTCGGTTGGAGCGATAGATGCCGGCTTTTTCGTAGCCGATGCGGTCGCGATCCGGACCCAGCCAGTCGGTATGGTCGAGGTCGATGCTGACCACCAGCGCGGCGTCGGCATCCACCACGTTGACCGCGTCCAGCCGCCCGCCGAGGCCGACTTCCAGCACCGCGACCGCCACGCCGGCCTCCCGGAACCGCTCCAGCGCCGCCAGCGTGCCGAACTCGAAATAGGTCAGGGAAATGTCGCCGCGCGCCGCATCGATCCGGGCGAATGCCTGGCATAGCGCTTCATCGCTGGCCTCCACCCCATCCACCCGGATGCGTTCGTGGTAGCGCAGCAGATGCGGCGAAGTGTAGACGCCAACCCGATAGCCGGCGGCGCGCAGGATGGCGTCCAGAAAGGCGGCGCAGGAGCCCTTGCCATTGGTGCCGCCGACCGTAATGACCGCGAAGGGAGGGGCATCCGGTTGCAAGCGGCGCAACACGGTCCGCACCCGCTCCAGGCCCAGTTCGATGGCCTTGGGATGCAGGGTCTCCTGCCAGCGCAGCCAATGGTCCAGCGTTTCGAACCGCATCCTATTCCCAGTCGGGCCGCAAGCCGCCGCTGCTCACGCCGCCAGCGTGGCGCGGCCGGTCAGCATCGCCAGCAACGCGGCCAGCCGGTCGCGCAGTTCGCGGCGATCCACAATCAGGTCGATCACGCCGTGTTCCAGCAGGAACTCGCTACGCTGGAAACCTTCCGGCAGTTTTTCCCGCACGGTCTGCTCGATCACCCGCGGTCCGGCGAATCCGATCAGCGCCTTCGGCTCGGCCACGTTGAGATCCCCCAGCATGGCCAGGCTGGCGGACACGCCGCCGGTGGTGGGATGGGTCAGCACCGAGACGTAGGGAACCCCGTGTTCGGCCAGCCGGGCCAACACCGCGCTGGTCTTGGCCATCTGCATCAGCGACACCAGCGCCTCCTGCATCCGCGCCCCACCGCTGGCGGAGAAGCAGATCAATGGAAGATGTTCGTTCAGGGCAATCTGGGCGGCGCGAACGAAGCGCTCGCCGACCACCGAACCCATCGAGCCGGCCATGAATTCGAACTCGAACGCCATGGCCACCACCGGCATGCCCTTGAGCAGGCCGCGCATGGCGACCAGAGCGTCTTTTTCGTCGCTGGCTTTCTGCGCCTGCACCAGCCGATCCTTGTACTTCCTGCCATCCTTGAACCTGAGAAAATCGATGGGCTCGATGTCATCGCCGATTTCCACGCAGTCGTGCTCGTCGAGAAAGCCGTGCAGGCGCAGGCGCGCGCCAAGATACATGTGATGGCCGCACTTGGGGCAGACCTGAAGGTTGCGCTCCAGTTCGGCGCGGTACAACACGGCGTTGCACTCCTCGCACTTGCTCCACAACCCTTCGGGTATCTGATGCTTGTTGCGGCCGTCGGTGCGAATCCGCGATGGAACCAGTTTTTCGTACCAACTCATGAGCGTATACAGAGTGCGGGCTGAATGGGGATCCGAATGGGGGAACACGCGCCCGGCCTGGCGCGGGGGGCCAAGCCGGGCCAAGAGCGAGATCGGTTTCAGTCGGCGAGGGCGGCGGTCGGCGCGCGGGTCTGGTCCATCGCCTGGCGCATGGCGGCGAGCAGTTCGCTCACTTCCACGAGCATCCGTTCCGGGTCGCCCGCCAGTTCGCCCATCTTGCCGACCAGGGCGCTGCCCACCACTACGGCATCGGCAACCTGGGCGATGGCGGCGGCGGTGGGTGGATCCTTGATGCCGAAGCCGACGCCTAGCGGCAGGTCGGTCAAGGCGCGGATTTCGGCCAGCTTGTCCGCCACCTCGGCGACGTTGATGGCGGCCGAACCGGTCACGCCTTTCAGCGAGACGTAATAAAGATAGCCGCGCGCCAGTTGGGCGGTACGCCGGATGCGCTCGCCGGAACTGGTCGGGGCCAGCAGAAAGATGGGGGCAATGCCAGCGGCGTCGAGCGGCTCGACCAGTTCTGCGGCTTCCTCCGGCGGCAGGTCCACGGTCAGCACCCCGTCGACCCCGGCGTCGCGGGCGCCGGTGACGAAAGCATCGTAGCCCATGCTTTCGATCGGATTGAGATAGCCCATGAGCACCACGGGCGTCTCGGCGTCGGTCTGGCGGAATTCGCGCACCTGTTCCAGAACCCGCCGTAGCGACATGCCCTGAGCCAGCGCGCGCGCGCAGGCTTGCTGAATGACCGGGCCATCGGCCATCGGATCGGAAAATGGCACGCCCAGTTCAACGATGTCCGCCCCGGCCTTCACCAGGGCGTGCAGCATGGGCACGGTGAGTTCCGGGTGGGGATCGCCAGCGGTGATGTAGGGAATCAGGGCCTTGCGGCCGGCGCGGCGCAATTCCTGGAAACGGCGGGTGATGCGATTCATGCGGTGAAACCCGTTCAAAGTTGAATGCCTTCCAGTTTGGCGACGGTGTAGATGTCCTTGTCGCCGCGGCCGGACAGGTTGACCACGATACGCTGGTCGGGACGCATCGTCGGGGCCAGTTTCGTGACGTAGGCCAGGGCGTGGCTGCTTTCCAGCGCCGGAATGATGCCCTCGATGAGGGTCAGGTCGTGGAAGCCTCTGATCGCTTCATCATCGGTGACGGCAACATAGCGCGCTCGACCGATGTCCTTGAGCCAGGCATGTTCCGGGCCGACGCCGGGATAATCCAGCCCGGCGGAAATCGAATGGGTCTCGATGATCTGGCCGTTGGCGTCGTTGAGCAGGTAGCTGCGGTTGCCGTGCAACACGCCGGGTCGGCCGGCGCAGAGCGTGGCGGCGTGGCGGCCGGTTTCGATGCCGGAGCCGGCGGCCTCGACCCCGTAGATCGCCACCTCGCTGTCGTTGAGGAACGGATGGAACAGACCGATGGCGTTGGAGCCGCCGCCGACGCAGGCGACCAGTGCATCCGGCAGGCAGCCGTAGTCGGTCAACATCTGTTCGCGCGCCTCGCGGCCGATCACCGCCTGGAACTCGCGCACCATCACCGGGTAGGGATGCGGGCCGGCCACCGTGCCGATCATATAGAAGGTGTGGTCCACATGGGCCACCCAGTCGCGCATCGCCTCGTTGAGCGCGTCCTTCAGGGTGCGCGAGCCGGAGGTGACCGGCTGGACGGTCGCGCCCAGCAGCCGCATCCGATAGACGTTCAGCGCCTGACGCTGGATGTCCTCCGCGCCCATGTAGACCACGCATTCCATCCCCAGCCGGGCGGCGACGGTGGCGGAGGCGACGCCGTGCTGGCCGGCGCCGGTTTCGGCGATCAGCCGGGTCTTGCCCATCCGCTTGGCCAGCAGCGCCTGACCGACGGTGTTGTTGATCTTGTGCGCGCCGGTGTGGTTGAGGTCTTCACGCTTGAGGTAGATCTGCGCGCCGCCGAGCTTCCGGCTCCAACGTTCGGCGTGATAGAGCGGGGTGGGACGACCGACGTAGCGGGCCAGATCGGTGTCCAGTTCCGCCAGGAATTCGGGGTCGTTACGATAGCTCCGCCAAGCATCGTCCAGTTCGTGCAGCGCTCCCATCAGGGTTTCGGCAACGAACCGGCCACCGTAACGGCCGAAATGGCCATGACGGTCGGGGAACTGGCTGAAGTCCACTGGGTTACGCATGGCTTTCGCAGTCATATACACCTCGCAGAAATGCGCGCATCAGTTCGGTGTCCTTGATGCCCTTGGCTGTTTCAACCCCACTGCTGACGTCCACCGCGTAGGGCCGCACCTGGCGGATCGCGGCGGCGACATTGCCGGGGTGCAGGCCGCCGGCCAGAATCAGCGGCTTGCGGCGTTCGGCGGGAATCCGGCTCCAGTCGAAGCCCTCGCCAGTGCCGCCCATTTTGTTGCCGCCGTGGCTGTCCAGCAAGAGGCCCGCCGCCGTGGCGAACCGCCGTTCGTAATCCCGCATGTCGGCGCCAGCGCCCATCGGTACGGCCTTGAGGTAAGGCAGGCCGAACGCGGCGCAGTAGTCGGGGTCCTCGTCGCCGTGGAATTGCAGCAGGGACAACGGGACTACGGATAGGACGGCCCGCACCGCCGCCGGTTCGGCGTTCATGAACAGGCCGATCGTGGCGACGAACGGTGGCAGCGCCGCGACGATCCGTTGCGCCGTGGCCGCGTCCACGCAGCGGGGGCTGGGCCGATGAAACACCAGTCCGACGGCGTCCGCACCCAAACCGGCCGCCATCGCGCCGTCCGCGGGACGGGTGATGCCACAAATCTTGACGCGAGTGCGGGAAATCGGGGTCATGGAGCGGGTGCGGGGGGCAGGGACAGCCAGGGGAAAACGAAGACTACCAGAAATCTGGCGGATTTGTAGAGATAGTGATGGCGCAAAATCTGCTGGGATCAGTAGGCGGTGGTGGTGTTCAACGGGCGGTTCCGTGGCGTGGTGCCGAGAACCGGAAATTCAGCACCGCGCGTTCTGTTCGTCACTGCGGAGCGTCGCATAACATGCGAGTTGAGCGGACCTCGCGCGGCTTCATGCGCGAGGTCCGCTCGAACGACGGGTTGGGCCTCGTGAGGGCAAACAGCAAATGGCTCGTGAACGAACAGGAGAAGCGGAGAGCTTTACACCGAGAGCATGAAGAAGCTTAAGCATCGTGTCGTCGGCCGACATCTCATCCCCCGCTCCCCGACTTGAGTCGTCAAGCCGCTATCGCTACCTAATCGGCCCTGATCGCAGTTTTTGAGCATTTACCTCCAGTACAGTACTTGGTTAGTACCCGATTTAATCATCATCATTTACACCATTGCTTTTCGCAAGGAATGCCATCATTGTTTCCATCCATTTTAACATCGGGACAATTTTTCAAAAAGAAAGTGGCTTCATCACAAGATGTCATTTGAGAACAATATGTTCTGCCATCACATTTGAAGCTCGAAACTCCACTGTTTTCTTTGCTAGAACTATATTCATTTCCTCTTTTGCTATTTTGCTATGGGCGTAACCAGTCGAGCGCGGGGTAGCTGGCAGGCTGGGCTGGGCCGGAGCTGAAAAGGGCGGTGGGCACCTTGCCCGGTTGGCCCGGACGTGGGTAGATTGAGGCCATTGAAAACGCCATCACCCGAGGAACCCACCGATGCTCACGATGATGTCGCCGTTGACCGTGGAAGGCAAGCCGTTGGACGTAGCGGCGCGCTTGGCGGAGCTGACGGGATTGGTGTCCGCCGCCGCGCGCGACGGGCTGCCGGCGCACGAACTGGAACGTAGTGTGTGGCAATCCCTGCTGCAATTGGGTCACGACCTGCAAGCGGCCTATTTCGCCTTGGCGGGCGATGGGGACTGCGGCGCACGGCTGAGGTTGGCGGATGGGCGGGTGGTCAAGCGCTTGCCTCAACCCCACGACCGGCCGTATCAATCGATTTTCGGGGATTTTACCCTGGAACGGGTGGTCTACGGCACGCGGGAAGGCCAGCGGATCGAGGCGGTACCGCTGGATGCGCGGCTGGGACTGCCCGAGGACCGGTGCTCGTATCT
>JBATNZ010000259.1:0-2886 GCA_049290615.1 Candidatus Contendibacter sp. | reverse complement strand
GGAGAACTTGCTCACCCCGGTTAGCAAGACAAATTTCAAGTGCGGGTCGAGGCTCTTGATGACTGAATAGAAATTACGCAACCCCTCGCGCATCGCCCGTGCTGGTTCGGGCTGGCTTAGGTTGTCGAGAATCGGCTTGTCGTACTCGTCAATCAGCAAAACGACCGGCTGACCGGCAGCGGCATTCAGGCTCCGCACCAGCCGGGCCAGCGTGATGTGAATCGGCGCTTCCTGCCAAATCAGACCGTGGCGCTCGTGATTGAGGCGCAATTGATCTTGCAGGGTAGCGTCCAGCAGCGCCCGGTCGGGCAGCACGCCTTCGCCGAAGTCAAAGCGCAACACCGGATACTGTCGGCTCCAGTCCCAATGATTTTCCAGATACAGCCCTTCAAACAATTCCCGCCGGCCAGCGAACGCCTCGGCCAGGGTGTCCACCAGCAGGCTTTTGCCAAACCGGCGGGGCCGGGCCAGGAAGTAGTATTTGCCTTCCTCGGCCAGCCGGGCGACATGGGCGGTCTTGTCGATATAGACGTAGCCCTCGGTGCGCATCTCGCGCAGGTTTTGCAGGCCGATGGGCAGTTTTTTCATGGCGGCGGGCTCCGACCGGGCGGGGACGATGGCCAGACACTATAGCCCCAGCCCGTCTTGGAGGCTGGATAAAACGATAAAACAAACCGACAGCGGGATGCATGGATTCCCACCGCCGAAACGCTCCAACCACCCCGGCGCTTCGCGCTACCCCTCCTTGTCCAAGGAGGGGAAGTCCAGGCCGGTCCGGGCCAGCGCCTGGAACAGTGGCGCTGGTCCGGGGGTGGCGGGTCAGTCCCCGGCCAACTGGGCGAGTTGGCCCGGAATGTTGGTCCAGGCGGTCAGGTTGGTGGTGTACCAAATGGAGCCGTTGCTCGCCAGACCGGCCAAATCGGCCTTCCCGTCGCCGTTGAAATCACCGACCCGCAGTTGGGCGAGTCCGCCGGGGACTTGGGTCCAGGTGCTGAGGTTGGTGGTGTACCAAATAGATCCGTTGCTCGCCAGACCGGCCAAGTCGGCCTTCCCGTCGCCGTTGAAATCACCAACTTGAAGCTGGGCGAGTCCGCCGGGGATCTGGGTCCAGGCACCGCGATTGGTGGTGTACCAAATGGAGCCGTTGCTTGCCACCCCGACAAGGTCAGCATGACCATCGCCGTTGAGGTCGCCCACCTGAAGCTGACTCAACTGGCCGGGAATATTGACCCAAGTGGTGAGGTTAGGGGTGTAAAAAATCAGGCCGTTGGTAGTCAGGCCCGCTAGCATCAAGTCGGGCAAGCTGCGATGAGTCTTAAGAAAGTTCCAACTGTTTTCCAGATAACCCGCATTGACGATATGGCCGCCTCCCTCGTGAATAATGCGCGCCACATGTTCGCCGGACAGGTGGTGAGCCAGGTTACAGGTATGGGCGAAGGGTACGACATAATCATCATCGTTGGCCTCCAGGAAGCCGGGCGGCACCCGCGCTACATTGCTCGGCGCGATGGGCCGGGGAATAGCGCCCAAACTGACGCAAGAATCGGTCGTCCAGCCTGAATCAGCGCAACTGCGCGCCTCCCCTGGATTTCCCACCAGCGAAATGACCGGACAGGGTACGGGTTCGCCATAAGTGGTCTTGCTCAATACCAGACCGCCGCCCGTTTCGGCAAACGCCGCAATCTGCTGATTGAGCGTCGCCGCGACAAAATAGGAAAAGAAAGCACCATTGGAAAACCCATTCACATAAATTCGGGACGCATCTATTTGATAGGCGCGTTGCGCTTCCTGTATGGCGGCGCGCACCAACAGCAGATCCGGATTGACGTTCGGATCGCTGCTGACCGGCGCGTTCACCTGATTATCCGGCGTGCCATCATCGACGGCGGTTTCGTAATAAGGAGTGCCCGCTGTATGATTATCCCAATCACCGCGCGTCATCATGCGTTGCATAGGCAATACCAACACCACTCCCTCGCGGTCAGCGAAATCCGTCAGGTTGCCCCGCCCGAATTCGTCAGCGATATTGCTCCACAGATCGGAACCCGTCGGGCTGAGCAGGATTAACAGGGGCAATTGGCTTGATGCATTGGGACGGTAAACCAGCAAATCGCGGGGAACGCCATTGATTGTCAATGTCGCCTGGGTGAGTCCGGCCCACTCATTCACTTTCGGGGTCGTGGCTGGAAAATTGCCGGAGTAGCTGACATCACCGGTCGTGGTTTGGACAAACCGCACGGCGTCGGCATTGGCATAACCTGTCGTCGCGTCCTCCATCATCACAATGCCGCTGGCGCCGGCGATAAAGGAAAAACTGCCCAACTGGCGCCAGTGGCTGCCCTGATTGCGCAAATCCACGGTGAAACGACTCTGTCCGCCCGCATGATAAACGGTGATCGGCGCATCGGTGGCGCGATCTATTCCCTGAGGCCACCAAACATAGACCTCGTAATCGCCCGCCGTCGGCAAATGGGGGGTAAAGCGGGCGCGATAATAGGGGGTTGAACTGCCATCCTCTCTCGGTGGAGCATAACGAAAGTCGGGGCCGTAAGGCTGTCCCCCGCAAGTATTGCCGTTACAGGTTCCCCATTCTCCGAGTTCGATGGAAAACCCACTGTCCTGATTGTCTATAATCAGTTCATTTCCAGCGTAGGCCAGACTACCAAGCAACCATAGTAAAGAGATGACAAGCCGTTGAATGATTGACATGACGAATTCTCCTCGCTTGGGGTTGCCTCACGAAACGGACAAAATTGTGTGCTAAGGGCTCGTCAGGAAATAACAAAATCATTTGTTGTCTAATAGGACAGAGACGGTTAATCAAGGGGAACGCCGTCATGACTCCAGATCCGATCAGGCAACGGTATGAGTTGATTGCCCGCCACT
>JBATNZ010000258.1:0-32665 GCA_049290615.1 Candidatus Contendibacter sp. | reverse complement strand
GCCAAAGTCGAAGCCCAGCGCGACCCGGCGGGCCGGCGCGGCGGCCGGGTTCGAACCGTGGTCAGGCGTGGCCGGCATCGGTGGATAGCAGGTTGAGGTCGATGCCCAGCAGAGCGGCGGCGGCGAGCCAGCGCTGTTCGCTGGGAGTGTGGAACAGAACGTCGAAATTGACGGGGCTGGATAGCCAGGAGTTTTCCGCCAACTCCCGTTCCAGTTGCCCCGGCCCCCAGCCGGCGTAGCCGAGAGTGACCAGCAGATGGTCGGGACCTTGGCCATCCGCCACGGCTTGCAGGATGTCGCGGGAGGTGGTGATGCCGATGTGGTCGGTCACGCGCAGGGTGGCGCCCCAGTGGCCGACCGGGCTGTGGAGGACGAAGCCCTGTTCGGGTTGCACCGGACCGCCGGAGTAGATCGGCATCTTCGCAAGGTCGAACCGGGCGGTGGCGATTTGCAAATGGTCGAGCAGTTGTTCGAGCGTGAGGTTGAGCGGTCGGTTGATGACCAGTCCCAGCGCGCCGCTGGCGTTGTGCTCGCTGATGTAGGTGACCGTTTGAAAAAAATTCGGATCGGCCAGCGTGGGCATGGCGATCAGGAACTGGTGGGTCAGACATGTGGAGTCGGTCATGGCTCATAGTATCGGAATTCATACCCCCCTTGACAAGCCGCGGGGGTCGGTCAGTTCCGCCGATAGCCGGGCGCATGGACCGCCGCCAACCGGATCGCCTCCTCCAGGCTGAGGGAGTTGGCCGTGCCGGTGCCGGCGAGGTCGAACGCGGTGCCGTGGTCTACTGATGTGCGGATGAAGGGCAGGCCGAGGGTGACCGCGATGGTGCGCTGGAAATCCACCATCTTGGTGGCGATGTGACCCTGATCGTGATATAGCGACAATACGGCGTCGAACGCGCCGTGCAGGGCCAGATGGAACACCGAGTCGGCGGCGATGGGGCCGGCGACGTCGATGCCAAGCTTCCGGGCGTCGGCGATGGCCGGTTCCAGTTCCCGCCCTTCTTCGTCGCCGAACAGCCCATGCTCGCCGCCATGCGGATTGAGTCCCGCCACCGCCAGCCGTGGTCGGGGAATGCCCAGGATTTCCAGCGCCTGGGCGCAGCGCCGGAGGTAATCCAGCACCCGTTGCCGGGTGACCAGCTTGATCGCTTCCGCCAGCGAGACGTGTCGGCTCAAAAAGAACACTTTGAGATCAATGACCTGAAACATGGTCAGCGGATCGTCGGTCCTGGTCAGCCGACCGAGCAGTTCGGTATGGCCGATGTCGGTTACGCCGGCGGCCTTGAAAGCTTCCTTGTTGATCGGTGTGGTGGCCAGCGCATCCGCCTGGCCGGCCTGGCACAGGGTCGCGGCGCGTTCGATGAACTCGTAGGCGGCGCGGCCCGCCGCCGCCTGGACCTGGCCGAACGCCACCCGCTCGGCGTCCACGTTGGCCAAATCCACCAGGTCGATGACGCCGGGCTGGTAGCTGCCTTGGGCCGGATCGGTCACGACCCGCAGCGCCAAATCCAGCCCGGTGACCCGCAGGGCGCGACGCAGGGCGCCCACCGCGCCGATGACCAGTGGTTTCGCGGTTTGGTAAACGGCTGGATTGGCCAGCGCCTTGACCACGATTTCCGGGCCGATACCGGCGATGTCACCCAGGGGGATGCCGATGATGCTGCGTTTCATGGGGGCGCCTCCGCGTGGCGATGATGAGGTCCGGAACGGCGGGTGGAATTCCCAGGGCTCGTCGGCGGTCACAGGATGTTACGGTCCCGAACCGCGAGGGTGATATACTTCGCCCTCTTCTTAAACCGGTATGTCCGGGCGGCGCGCCTTCCGCGACCGTCTTTTCGTCATTATGAATGAGTACCAGCATGGCAGAGAATCGTTATCTTCTGAACGCACAACTGGCGCAAATGCTCAAGGGCGGCGTCATCATGGACGTGGTCAACGTGGAACAGGCCCAGATCGCCCAGGAAGCCGGCGCGGTGGCGGTCATGGCCCTGGAACGGGTGCCGGCCGACATCCGCAAGCAAGGTGGAGTGGCGCGGATGTCCGATCCGGGCCTGATCAAGGCGATCAAGGCGGCCGTCACCATCCCGGTCATGGCCAAGGCGCGTATCGGCCATTTTGTCGAAGCGCAAATCCTGCAAGCCCTCAAGATCGACTATATCGACGAAAGCGAGGTGCTGACGCCCGCCGATGAGGAATGCCACATCGACAAGAGCCGCTTCGAGATTCCCTTCGTCTGCGGCGCGCGCAATCTGGGCGAGGCGGTGCGGCGGATCGCCGAGGGCGCGGCGATGATCCGCACCAAGGGCGAGGCCGGCACTGGCAACGTGGTCGAGGCGGTGCGGCACATGCGGACCATGAACCGCGAAATCCGCCAACTGGCGAACATGCCAGTCGAGGAGATCATGGGCTTCGTCAAGGTCAACGGCATTCCCTACGAGCTGGCGCTGGAAGTGAAGAAGCTGGGACGCCTGCCGGTGGTCAACTTCGCCGCCGGCGGCATCGCCACCCCCGCCGATGCCGCGCTGATGATGCAACTGGGCTGTGATGGCGTGTTCGTCGGTTCCGGGATCTTCAAATCCAGCGATCCGGCCCGCCGCGCCCGCGCCATCGTCAAGGCGACCGCCTATTTCAATGATCCCGAGCAACTGCTCGAAGTTTCGATGGATCTGGGCGAGCCGATGCCGGGGCTGGACGTGGCCCACATGCCCAGCGAGGAACGGCTGGCGGGACGGGGCTGGTAATGGATACGGTCGCCGGCCCCGGCGGGATCGGCGTGCTGGACTTGCAGGGCGGGGTGCAAGAGCACCTCGATCACCTGCGGCGGGTCGGCGTGGCCGCACGGCCGGTCAAGCGCGCCGCCGAACTGGACGGGCTGGCGGGCTTGATCATCCCTGGCGGCGAGAGCACTTGCCTGTCGCGGCTGTTGACAATTTTCGGCCTGGACGAAGCGATCCGGCGGGCCTACGGCAACGGTATCAAGCTGTGGGGCACCTGCGCCGGGGCGATCCTGCTGGCGCGGGAGAATGTCGGTGAAATCCCGTTCCTCGGGCTGATCGACATCGCGGTCAGCCGCAATGCCTTCGGCAGCCAGCTCGACAGCTTCAACCGCGAAGCGCTGGCGCCGGCGGTGGCCCGCGAGCCGATTCCGCTGACCTTCATCCGCGCGCCGAAGATCGTGCGGGCGGGGGAGGGGGTGCGGGTGCTGCTGCGATTGGATGACTACATCGCGGCGGCGGAAGACGACCGGATTCTGGTCACGGTTTTTCATCCTGAATTAACGCCCAGTCTGGCGTTTCATCGCTACTTCGCCCGCAAGTGCGGCTTGCATCCAGCCGGCGGGGATGACGCCGGCCTCGATCCCGACTGGACGCCGCTGAGCTGGACCCGGTTCAGTTACCACGTCTGACCCCTCACCCCCGGCCCCTCTCCCGCTTGCGGGCGAGGGGAGCGTTTTTCGCCATGTCCACCGATCCTCCCGACCATGCCCGTCAAACCGCCCGCCGCAAGGCCGGCTACGAGCGCAAGCAGGCCCGCGCCAGCCGCGAGAAGGGTTTGCTGATGGTTTTTACCGGCCCCGGCAAGGGCAAAACCACCGCCGCTTTCGGCATGGTGTTGCGCGCTATCGGTCACGGAATGCGGGTGGGCGTGGTGCAGTTCATCAAGGGTGGGCAGGACAGCGCCGAGCGAATGGTGCTGAGCCGGTTCGAGAACGTGGATTTCCAGGTCGTCGGCGACGGTTTCACCTGGCTGACCCAGAACCGGGAGCAGGATGTCGCCACGGCGGAACGGGCTTGGGCCGAAGCGGAGCGGATGATCGGCGATCCCCGCTATGATCTGATCATTCTGGATGAACTCAATATCGTCCTGAACTACGGCTATCTCGACTTGGCGCGGGCGCTGGGGGTTTTTAGCGCCCGGCGGCCGGAGCTGCATATTGCGGTCACGGGGCGTAATGCCCCGGAGGCGCTGGTGGACTTGGCCGATCTGGTGAGCGAGATTCGCGCTATCAAGCATCCCTATCGGGAACAGGGAGTGAAGGCGCAACGGGGCATTGAGTTTTGAAGCTATCCATGAACATCCAGCCCTTCCACGTCTATTTGGAACAATTGTCCGCCGCGCTGAAGGCCGGCAACGCCACTGAACACACCCACCGCCCAGCTTTGAAAGCGCTGGTGGAGGCGCTGGACGCCACGGTCACCGCCACCAACGAGCCGAAGCGGATCGCCTGCGGAGCGCCGGATTACATCGTCGCGCGGGGCGATTTGCCGCTGGGCTATATCGAAGCCAAGGATGTCGGGACCGATCTCGATGCGGTGGAAAAGAGCGAGCAGTTGCAACGCTATCGGGCCAGCCTCGCCAATCTGCTGCTGACCGATTATCTGGAGTTTCGCTGGTATGTGGGCGGAGAGCGGCGGCTGACGGCGCGGCTGGCGGCTGCTTTGAATTCCCCTCCTTTGCAAGGAGGGGTGGCGCGAAGCGCCGGGGTGGTTCACGCGCTGAAATGGACTCCCGCCGCCGTCGCATCCGTCACCGAACTGCTGACCCAATTCCTCACCGCCGCCGCCCCGATCATCGCCACTCCTCGCGAACTGGCGCTGCGCTTGGCGGCGCGGGCGCGGCTGTTGCGCGGACTGATTCAGCGGGCGTTCGCGGCGGAAGCCGTCGAGGGTTCGCTACACGGTCAGTTGCAGGCCATTCAGGAAGTGTTGTTGCCGCAGTTGACGGTGGAGCAGTTCAGCGACCTGTATGCCCAGACGCTCTGTTACGGGTTGTTTACCGCCCGTTGTCACGCCCGGCCGGGAACGCATTTCACCCGCCAGCACGCCGCTTACGATCTGCCCAAGACCAATCCCTTTCTGCGCACCCTGTTCAACCATATCGCCGGGCCGGAACTGAATGAGGACATCGCCTGGGCGGTGGACGACGTGGCGGAATTGCTGGCGCGGGCGGACATTGCGGCGATTCTGCGCGATTTTGGCCAACGCACCCACCGGGAAGATCCGGTGGTGCATTTCTACGAAACCTTCCTGGCGGCCTATGACCCGGCGCTGCGGGAAACGCGGGGCGTGTATTACACCCCGGAGCCGGTAGTGTCGTATCTGGTGCGCAGTGTCGATGCCTTGTTGAAGCAGGCGTTTCAATTGCCCATGGGTCTGGCCGACGCGGGCAAGATCACCGTCCGGGAGGGCGAGCGGGAGATTCAAACCCATCGGGTGCAGATTCTCGACCCGGCGACGGGAACCGGGACTTTTCTTTATAGCGTCATCCGCCAGATTCACGCCGCCTTTGCCGGCAATCAGGGCTTGTGGTCGGGCTACGTGCGCGAGCATCTGTTGCCGCGCCTGTATGGCTTCGAGTTGCTGATGGCGCCGTACACGGTCGCCCATTTGAAACTCGGTCTGCTGTTGCGGGAAACCGGCTACGACTTCGCCAGCGATGATCGCTTGCGGGTCTATCTGACCAACACGCTGGAGCAGCCCCGGGAATTGACCCATCTCCCGCTGTTCGGGGACTGGCTGGTCAAGGAAGCACGCGACGCCGCCCACGCCAAGCAGAATGCGCCGATCATGGTGGTGCTGGGCAATCCGCCCTATTCCGGGCATTCCGCCAATCAGGGCGAATGGATCGCCGGTTTGTTGCGTGGGTTGGACGGGCTGAGCGGCCAGCGAACCGGCAGTTATTTCAGATTGGACGGGGAACCGCTCAAGGAGCGTAACCCCAAGTGGCTGAACGATGATTACGTCAAGTTTATCCGCTTCGCCCAGTGGCGGATCGAACGCACCGGTTACGGCATTCTGGCGGTCATCACCAATCACGGCTATCTCGACAATTCCACCTTCCGGGGAATGCGGCGCAGCTTGATGGAGACCTTCGACGAGATTTATCTGCTGGACTTGCACGGCAATAGCAAGAAGAAGGAGAAAGCACCGGACGGCGGCAAGGATGAGAATGTATTCGATATTCAACAGGGTGTGGCGATTGGCCTGTTCGTTCGCTCCCATCGCCCGCTTGCGGGAGAGGGGTTAGGGGTGAGGGCTGAATGCCAAGTACATCATGCCGAGTTGTGGGGTGAGCGGGAAGGGAAATATCAGTGGCTTTGGGAGAAGGATATCGGGAGTACGGAATGGCGACGGATTGAACCGCAAACACCCTATTATCTGTTCGCGCCACAGGATGTTGATTTGCTGAGCGAGTACGAACAAGGTTGGAAAATCAACGAGATCATGCCGGTCAACAGCGTCGGTATCGTGACCGCCCGCGATGAGCTGACAATCCATTGGAGCAAAGGCGACGTATGGGAAACGGTGCGGGATTTTGTGTCCTTACCATCGGAGGAGGCGCGGGAAAAATATCATCTTGGCCAGGATGTGCGGGATTGGAAAGTCAATTTGGCGCAGCAAGATTTGAAGGCTGGCAAGGGTTTGTCGAAAGAGAATATAAAGCCGATTCTCTATCGGCCTTTTGATATTCGCTATACTTATTATACTGGGAAAACGCGGGGATTTATTTGTATGCCGCGCCCGGAAGTAATGCAACAAATATTAAAAGGCAAAAATGTTGGACTTATTGCAACTCGTACAACAAAAGATGAATGGGATTGTTTGGTAACGAAAATCATATGTGGCCATAAATCGTGTGCGGCTTACGATATTAATACTATCTTTCCACTGTATCTTTATGATATTACAGGAAAAATGTGTAGCTTTACTTCTAAATTTATAGCCGAATTTGAAAAAGTCCTAAACCTGATTTTCATCTCTGACGGTCAAGGCGATTTGGAAACTACTATCGGTCCTGAAGATGTATTCCACTACGCCTACGCCGTCTTTAATTCCCCGACCTACCGCAATCGTTACGCCGCATTTCTCAAAATGGACTTCCCACGTTTGCCGCTGACCACGGACAAGGCGCTGCTCCGGCAATTGTGCATTCTGGGCGCGGAACTGACCGCCCTGCATCTGATGGAACGCGACGCTCCCGCTATCGCCAGCTATCCCGTTGCCGGCACGAATCGGGTGGATATGGTTCGCTATGCCGAACCGAACGACGCCATGCCGGGCCGAGTGTGGATCAACGCCGCGCAGTATTTCCAAGGCATTTCCCTAGAAGTATGGAATTTTCACATCGGCGGCTATCAAGTCCTGTCCAAGTGGCTGAAAGACCGCAAGGAGCGCGTTCTCAATTTCGACGACCTGATGTACTACCAGCACATCGCCGCTGCACTCCAGCGCACCTTGCAAATTCAGCGGGAAATTGACGAGGTAATTGGGGAATGGCCGATTCGATAAAGGATTTGACTAAGGCCGAATCTCAATCGGTGTACCGTCGGGGATCGTGCGCCAGATTTCTTCAATTTCGGTATTGGTGACCGCGATACAGCCCGCAGTCCAGTCCCGTAGCCGATGAAACGGTCCCAGGGAACCCATGCCCTTGGGGAGACCGTGAATCATGATGTTCCCACCGGCTGATCGTTTTTGCCTGGCTGCGGCAGTGGCGTCCTCGGGGCGTGGATAAGAGATGTGCAGGGCGCGATGATAGGCGCTGTCCTTCTTGCGGGAATCAATAATGTAACGGCCTTCCGGCGTCTTGTTGTCGCCTTCGAACTGTTTTGGTCCTTCCGGCTGGCGGCCCAGCGCGATCTCATAAGTCTTGACCGGAGTATTGTTGCGAAACAGCGTCATCCGGTGCGCTCTTTTCTCCACCAGTATCCGGTTGGCGATGCTGTTGGCAGGGCGCGGCGGAGTCGGAATTCTGGTTATCGGCGGGGCGGTCGTTTCCAGGAGCGCAACTTGGTCTGAAGCGCTGCTGGAAGGGGGTGGTGTGTCCGGCGCCTTCGGTAGCTCAGGCGCGACTGTTTCCACCGGCGCTTGGTCGGCGACCGTGGTGGGAGGCGGCGGTTGTAGATACCGGTAGATCGCAATGCCGCCGTTGATGGCCGTGAAGGTAAGAACGATGAATAAAGCAATCCGAAACTTCATGGCTGATTTCCTCACCCATTAGATATTGAGGTGCTGCCTTACGGCGGTTCCGGCGCGTGACTACTGGATTGGGTCATCCATCCCGTAACCAGACCCAGTATCAGTCCCGGCATGGCAAAGAGCAAATGATGGCTATTTGCCGAGGAAATGAAAGTCATCGGTTGGCCCATCACTGGCAACAGGCCGAGGGTGTTACTCCAGGCGATGGTCCAGTGCGCCAGAAGCAACCAGGCCATGGCGAACAAGGCCAGGGATAGGAATATTCCCGTCGCTTTTTCTGGCGCGTTTTTCTGTTGGCCCCATTCCTTCACGCGGTATGCCAGGGCGAATAGGGCCATCGCGAACATCCACTGAAAAATGAGCAGCGACCAGCCAGCCAATATGCCGAAACGATGGAGCAGGAAGCTGCCAATAAAGTCGTTCTGCACTGCGGGTAGATGCATGACGTCCCCGTTCCAACCAAAGGGAGTCGGCGCCGCGCCAAACCACCCTCCAGCGGCGACCAACTCTACCGCCCGTTGTGTCTGGAAACCGCTCTCGGGGAAGTGGGCTGGGTCCGCCCAGACCATGAAGCGATGGTACTGGGGTATCCAGTGGGGTAGTTGCTCCGGCGCATGGTAAACCCAAAGCAGGAAGCCGAAGGATAAAGCCACAAGCAAGGCGACCACTCCTCGCATTTTCCAGTTTCTGGCAGTGCGCAAGACTGGGTGGGGCGCACAATGCCAGGACATGGGAAACAGCAACAACATCAGAAGTAGGGCGGGAGATAAATCGTCCACAGTCACTAGCAATATCGATGCGCCGATTACAAAGACGAGGCTGAGTCCGAGGATCGACAACGAGGTCCGCACCGGGTGGAGCCGGTGTGCGTCGCTGAGGCCGGCACGCCATCGCCACCACTGTGCGCCAGCGTGGGCCAGCATCAGTGCGAGCAGCACCTTGATTCCTTCCACCGGCTGAATGCCCCAGATTCCTTCTTCCCCCCCAAACCTGTATTGAAACCCCAGCACTATCAATGCCAACACCCCAAGAATTAAAGTAAACCGGAACCAGAAACCGATGTTCGTCCACGGATCCAAAGCCCATACGGTCAGCCGGCGCCAGGTGGCGCCGCGCACCAGAGTGAGGGGTACCAAAATCCAACCGATCACCGCCAAGACCCGCCAGTGTCCCATGGTGGAATCCAGCCAGCGGCTATTGTCGCCGCCGAGTCCAAGCTGCCCCTGCACAAGACTCCCCCCGCCGACCAAGCCGATACTGGCGACCCAGAGCCAGCCAACGGGATCGCGCAGCCGGCCCTCGATAAACAGCAGGATACTGGCGCTGCTCCAGGCGAGTCCCAGGGAGAGAAGTAGCCAGGCGAGTTGGGTTTCCGGGGTCCGCCGGGTGATCAAGGTGAGAGTTCCCAGGGCCAGCGCCGAAGCCCACGCCGTCGCTTGCAAAACACGCAACATCTTCTGGTCGCGGTTCGCCGGCCGTCTGAAGACCAGGACAGCGGCACAGAGTGCCAGTCCCAAAGCAGCCAGTGATCCGCCCCAGTGGTCGATCAGCCATTTCCCCAGCCCGCCGATCCCGGAGGTGGTGCGCACCGGGGCCGAGATGACGTCCACGCGGGAATCCCGCTGTTGGGACTGGGCTTTTGTCCAATCCGCTTCGGACCAGATGTCGGCTTTCTGACTGGGAGTCAACCTGAGAACATTCTCTTTCCAATCAACCTGATAACGGGTACGGCCTAGAATCAAGGATTTCACCGGCTCCGCTGGATCGTCCAAACGCCACTCGATATCTTTAAAACCCCGCCAGACAGCTTCACCAGCCCGAGCCATGCGCGCCTCAGCCGTTCCTGGCGCCAGCCAGAAATAGCCGTCCCGCCAGTGTACCGCTACGCCGCGTGGGGGTACGCCGGGCAGTTCCCAGCGCTGCGGGCACGGCACCTCTCCACCCAGTGAGAACAGACGCAATTCCTGGTCGCGCTTGAAGTGCCAGCCCCACCAGCCGGGGGTTCCCTCGTCCGGGCAGCCGGCGAAGGAGGTTTCCGTTGTGATGAGTTGCCCGTCTTCCCAGCGTGCTTCCCGCCCAGCCTCGCGCAGGATCAGTTTTTCCGGTTGTGCTTCAGTGACCTCCAGTTCCGTGGTTTTCACGCGGATGCGATCCCCCGCCGCCAAACGCCAGCGTTTGAGGTAACGGGTTTCGTGCTTTTCAGTGGGGGCATCCACCTTCCGGTTGTCCGCTACGTTGCTGGCCCACCAGCCCCCCGATGCGTCCCGGTGTAGGCGCAGATGATCCCGCTCCGCCGAGCGCCCGCTCCCAGGATGCTGGCCCAGTTCCAGATAGCCCAAAATCACCGGCTGTTCCTTACCGGTCAGCGTCACTCGCACCTCGGTGACTTGGTGTCCTGCCGGCGCTTGTTCCAACAGGCGCCAACCCGCCGCCCAAAGAGCCAGCAGCAGAATCCCCGTGAGCCAGGCCGGCAGGTTTCCCAACACCATTTTTGAGATGAACTGTTCGGTAAAAACGATAACAATCTGAGAATTACGGGCCGGAGTTTCGAGTGCGGATGGGATTTGCATGGCTGTCACGTCGGATTCTTAAAAATTGGATCGCCCATGCACGATGATGGTTGAATCTGCACATCCGGGTTTCACCGCGACTTTTTTTCCAGGCGCTTCAAGGCGGCCTTGGCGCTTGTATTACCCTGCTCGGCGGCTTTCCGAAGCCACTGCACAGCCTGCTGTTTATCGCTCGTCGCATATAACATACTGCCCAACTTGTATTGGGCGTATACATTCCCCTGTTCGGCGGCTTTACGGTACCACTCCACCGCCTGTGTATCGTCCTTCGGTACGCCACGACCCTGTTCATACCTAATGGCCAGAATTGTTTGGGCGATCGCAAGTCCCTGTTCGGCGGCTTTGCGGTACCAGGCAAGCGCCTGCTCGTAATTCTTGTCCACACCAAGGCCTATTGCATACATACCACCTAGATTGCTCTGTGCTAATGCATATCCCTGTTCGGCGGCTTTTCGGTACCATTCCACTGCCTGCTTCTCATCCTTCGGCACACCCAGACCATCCATATACAAAATTCCCAAATGGAATTTCGCACGGGGGTCACCCTGATCCGCCAGCCTTCGTAGCTCAGGTAAAGCTTCCCGCGCCCAGCGTTGTGCTTCCTCAGGCGACTTGGCTAAACCGCCTATGCTTTCTTGACTCCACAATGCCAGGATCGCCTTGGCCATCGGGTTGCCTGCCGCCGCCGCTTGTTGATAAAAGGGCAAAGCCTCTCCTTCATCGCCGTTCCTTGCATAAAGTTCTTCCGCGTTTTGCAAGGCGGCTTCGCCAGGTGGAGCAAGCGTTGGGGTCTGGATTGCGCTCGGTGGTACGGGAGGTGGCGCCGGCGTTGATGGAGCAGGGCTGATGCTAGCGACCGGACTCTTTGGAGGAGAAGATTTTTCCTCTTGCGAGGCGGTATCACTGGGTGGAGCAAGCGTTGGGGTCTGGATTGCGCTCGGTGATACGGGATGTGGCGCCGGCGTTGATGGAGCAGGGCTGACGCTAGCGACCGGGCTCTCTGGAGGGGAAAGTTTTTTCTCTCGATTCACGAAAGAGACCACGGCGGCGGTGGCGATCAGAATCAGCAGTAAGCTGGTGAGAATCAGGGGAATGCGATACCGCGGGTTGGGCGTGGGGACTGGAGCCGAGGTCGGTGCCGCCGGCTGGAGATCGGGTTCGGGTGGCGTGACAGGTTTGAGGTCCAGCGGTGGCAGTACCGTTGCCGCCGCGAGCCGACGGCGGATATCGGCCACATTCTGGGGACGGTTTTTGGGACTGATTTCCAGACAGACCCGGATCACCTCCGCCAGCGTGGGAAGATCGACGTTCGGTAGGGGGTCCAGTGACCTCGGCGGATTTTCGCTGCAGCGCTGCTTGGCATCGGGTGGAGCAACGCCGGCCAAGGCGGTATACAACGAGGCCCCCAGGGTATAGAAATCCGTTGTGGACGTGATATCAGCAGGGTAGATGCCCAGTTGCTCCGGGGAGGCGAAGGCGGGATTGCCGACCCCGGCGGCGGCGGTGGCGATGCCTTGGGGGCGTTCTCCGAGCCGCGCCAGTCCGAAATCCAGCACCTTAAGCTGCTCGGGTCTACCGTCCACCAGAAACAGATTATAAGGGGTGAGGTCGCGATGGATGACCGGTTTGGGCTGGTGTTCATGCAACACCTCCAAGACCTCCAGGGCAGCTTGCAGCAGGCTCAGAACCTCGCTGGAGGGCAAGTTGTGGCCGGCTTGCAGCAGCTCGTTCTCTCGCTTCAAGCCGCCCAGATATTCGCTCAAGGTGCAGCCCGTCAGGCGTTCCATGACCAGGTAGGCGGTGTTGTTCTCTCTCCGTACCGCGTATGCCCGCACCAGACGCGGATAGTCGAATTCAGCGAGCAGCCTCGCTTCTTGAAAGAAGTTTTCTTTCCAGATATCAAAGGCTTCTTCGCACCGATAGCGGGCGATGACGGTCATTCCCTGGCGCTCCGCCAGCGGATTCTGGTAGGGGAAGAACTCCTTGATTGCGATCTGACGGTTCAGATTCTGGTCAAATCCAGCGTAGACGATGCCAAAGCCACCTTCGCCGAGAACCCGCCCAACGATGTATTCGCCCCCGGCCAAGGGAGTAAACAGAGGGAGAAAATGGTTGATTTCGGAATAGGTGTCGGCGTCGAAACCGCAATGCTGGCAACAGGGGGCCGGCGCCGGCTCCTTGAAGCAGTTCGGACAATGGGTGTCGCGATCCATGGCGCAAATGCAATTCAGTTCGATTAGATTCAGGATGATGGAGAGTATAACACCGGAGGTGCGGGGGTACGTTTGGCGGTTGGCAGGCTAAAGCGGCCGGCGCGAGGGAATTGGTCGAGCCGCTGAATCAGCCAAGCTCACCGCTTGTGACAGGCCGGCGCCTTGGGCCGGATGCCGCTGGGATAAGGTGGTGATTCAGGAAATCCGGGGCAACCACTCCGGCTACAGCGCCGGCGGGAACAGGCGTTTCAGCAGTTCGGCTACTACGGGACCACACACCTTGCCACCGGTTGCGTCGCTCTCGGGCATGTGGGTGATCATGCAGGCGAACGCGAGCCGCCTGGCCTCATCCCGCTCGGGTTCGTACCAGCCGATGAGCCAACCGGTATTGTAGGATTCGATACCGGAGCCATCGGTTTGGCCAATTTCGGCAGTGCCCGTCTTGGCATAGGTGCGACAGCGGATGGAAGCCGGAGTATTGCCGAAGGCGTGCTTGGCGGTGCCTACTTCCGGTACGGCTTTCATGCCCTCGCGAATGCCGGTCAAGTCCAGATCCAGGGGCGACGGTGCCTGGAGAACAACATTCCGGTCGTTCCAGGCGGCATCCAGCCGGGGGCGTATCACGGCGCCTCGGGCCAGACTGGCCGCCAGGGCCGCCATGCGCAGGGGAGTCACCAAGGAACCCTGACCGATCGCGGTCTGGGCCAACACCCAGCGCAGGGGAGACGGGTTTTTACCGAGCAAATCCAGTTGGTCCTTGCTCGGCGGGTTTGGACGCAGTCCATCGGGTGGATTGGCGAATAACGTCCACGGCTCGCCAAAGCCCATTTTGCGCAAGGTCTTGATGAGCCACAGATCCGGAACGGGACGCTGCTCCAGCGGGCGCGGGTCCGTGTCGAAGGAGACGCTGGCTGCTCCATCCAACCGCAAGGCCATGGCGACGAACCAAATGTTGAGGGAGTCCCGCAGGGCTGGCGCCAAGCCCAGACTTTGGTTTTTTCCGGCATTGGCCGCGCACTTGGGCGAGTCGCGCAAGGGGTTGTCGAGCAAATTCCTCAAAGCTTCCCCTTGGAAATTCTTGATGGGGCGGGGCTGCCACCCTGCCGGTTTGCTGGCGATCCCCTGGTAGGGGTCAATCCGCGTGGCATCGAGGCCGAGCCCGGTGTTGCGGGCGAACTGCTCGGGCGACCAGCCGACCAGCATTTGGGCAATGTCCGCGTTTCCCTCTTTCGCGGCGGCGAGTCCCGCCAAGGCGACCATGGGTTTGATCGTGGAACCGGTAATCTGGTGTCGATCCACGCCCTCCCAAGCGTAGACCCGCAACGGATCCTGGAGCGGATAGACGTGGGAGAAAGCTGCAAAATCCCAGGAGGTGACCTGTTCCGGGGGTGGGGGTTCGGGATGGCCCGCGACCGCCAGGATCGCGCCGTCGGCGGCATCGAGCACCACCAGAACGGCCCGGCGCTCGTCGGCGTAACGGTCGGTTTTGGGGAAACGCCCCAAGCCTTCCACCAGGACATCCCGCGCGGTGGCCTGGATGCGGCTGTCCAGGGTGAGGGTGAGGCGATTGAGCCCACTCGGCGGACGGCTGCGCCGGAGCAGGCCGCTCAGCGAGGCAAAGTCGCCTGGGCCGAAGCCCACCAGGGGTACGAGCCCCAGCTTCCGTGCCTCGGTGGTTGGATTGCCGGTGGCATCGACTAACAACGGACCATCGGCGGCGCTGATGGTGTAGGCGCTGCCGCTGCCGCTGCCGCTGCCGCTGTCAGTGGGCGGTTCGGGTTGCCACACGGGCCGACACGCCTTGTCGTCAAAAGCGATGCGCAGACCGGCGGCTTTGATGTCGGGATTCACCGCCGGGACGAGTCGTAGCCGCGCTTCCAGTTCCCAGGCGCCACCGCTGGAGCGCCGCCATGCACTCTCTGGAAGCATCCATTCCCCCGCTTGATGCTCTGGGATCGCGGCGAAACCGGGGCATTTCGGTGGAAGCAGCGGTCTTGGGGGGTTGTAGGGTTGAAGGGATGTGGTCGCTTCCTGCGGAGTGCCCAGGTACAGAATGCGCATATTCACCGGAGTTGTGGCCCGGAATTGACCCCGGAACTCCATGCAGGGCGCTTCGGCGCCGATGGCGATCCAGTCGCTGAAACCCGTTTTTATCCGTCCCTGGTGAATGTAACCGAAGCTCTCGGGGACTGGAGCCTCAGTGGACAGGAGAGAGCTATCCGCGCAGTCATAGGCACGCCAGTTGGCATGGGTGATGGCGCCACTATGGTTGTCGCGTACCGCCGCGAGCCGGCGACTGCGGTTCCACAGCAGCAGTTGGCTGTTTAAAGCTTTTCCCGCCGCACTGTCATAAAGGTCATGGAGTATCCGTGCAAGCTCTTTATCCACAGCCTCGCCGCGCTGCCAGGCAAGCCTTAATGCATAATCGGGTTGGGGCAGCGTCAAACGTCCATCCGCTTCCAGGCGGATTAAGTCCGATTGGTTTGAATCTTTGCGTTGCCTGAGTTCCTCGAACAGCACCTGGACCTCGGTGGGCTTTTGATCGTTTGGCAGGGCTGGCGGGGTGATCGTAGCCATGCGCCAAGCCAGAAATCCCAAAGCGGCGAGGAGGATAATCGAACCTGTTTTCATGATGCACTCCGTTCAGTCAACCAATGCTTTTAGCCAGGTGATTAACTGTCAGTCTTCTCGAAGCGCAATATAAAGTTGCCGACCACCAGGCTTTCGCCCAGCTTTAGCAGTATGGGGTCAGAGGAGTTACTGCCGGTGAGTTCGCCGCTTCTTTGGTCTTGGTCGTTCAACCGATATAACCTGTTCTTGGGATTTTCCAGTTTGGCCTCCAGACATTCTCCGATCACCCGGACTTGAGCATGGCGCCGCGACAAACCAATGCTGTTCAGCGTGGTTTCCTGAGCAAACCCTTGGCCTATAACAGTATTGGGTTGGTCCAGTTGGTTCAAGGAAATGTCTGGGGAGTTGTCGGGATTATTGGGGTCGAAGCGACCAATGGTAGTGAAGTTTTCGCTTACAGGATAACAATCAGGTAATGGCAATTTCAGCAAGCCGACGAAGTGGGACAGGTCGGCCGGTGAGGGCAAAACCGTGATCGTGGCGGCGGACAGAGTAATTTCCTGCTGGTTGTTGATGCGCTCCCCCAGTGGTGTGGAAACTCCAGCTTCATCGGTGAAAAGCAGGCCATTCTGATTCAGAGACAAGTGAGCTAGCTGTTTCTGTTGCTTCCCCATAATGGCGGCGGGGGATGCGAAACCGCCATCCGGATCGAGCCACAGAGTCCATTGCCGCAAGTATTGCTGTTGGTTTCTAAACAAGGTTGGTAAGCCCACAACTTCCAACACGAGGGCATAGGGCGAGACCGGATCGGGCAGGCCGGGTATTACGGTGTAGCTGGCGTTATGCTGGGTTGCTGCTACCTCCGGTTGGGGTGCAATCTCTAAAACGAGGGTTTGGTGGTCGTTGAGGGGAATGGTGAAATACCAAATCCCAGCGGATGTCCTCTTAGGCGCATTCGGGATATATCGGCTGGAGTCCCACAGGAAAGCATCCCATTTTTCACCTACCCGGCGCAGCAGCAAGTAGGTTTTTTCGTTCGGAGCCTGCCAACCGGGGATGGAAATCATGCCTTCGCCTTGCTCCGGAACCAACAGTAGGCATTCCTGTCCGGCGTAGAAACTAATGGGTAGCCGATGGCTTTGTTGGTCGCGCCAAAATTCCAAACTGGGCAGTTCCACGAGTCTCCCATCCAGGCTCAGCAGCACTTGAAAAGCGGGTTCTTCTGGATCGGGAATGTAGACACTGGGTCCGAATAGGAAAGCAATGTTATGGTCTTCCAACTGTGGATCTGGCCGCGCGAGGTAGCGAGGTTTCCGGCCTTCGAGGAGGGAATCCTGGAAATCCCGTTCATGATGCCAGGCTAGATTATCAAGCAGGTCGTTTAGGCGTCCCTGCTCATGTATAACAGCATCCTGATAAACATGGTGGGGTAGACATAGAATCACGTCAGTGAAAGTTTTCATTTCCTGAAACCGCTTGCCGCAGGAGTCCTTCTGGCTTTTCCAGTGACAGTGGTTCATTAGTGCTTGTTGCAAGCGACCCTGAGTTTTGCCGTGCTTTTCGGTAATCGTGCCACCCCCGGTGCTTTTGGACCAAAGGGCATCAGCGTCCAACTTTTCAATGGGTGGATCTTTCACGATTAGTTCTAGACGCCAAAGCAGATTCTTGTAAAGCGGGGTCAGCCATTCCCCAGAACGGTATGGAGGTTGATCGTTGCTTTCAAGGTTCATTCGGAGTTTTGTAAACATTTTTATTATCTTGTGTCAGAGTATGCTAGGTGAGTCATTATCTACCCGCCATTGTTTCCAGCAACCGCAAATCAAGATGCGCCTCAATCGCGTCCGCCAGTCTGTTTATACCCTCTTCACGTAGTTGCCGGTAATCCGGCGTTTCCCGTACCGTCAATCCCGCCCAGCGCAATAGCGCATCGCGGGCTGGTGCGGCGTCGAATAGCCCATGCAGGTAAGTGCCGAGGATTTGGCCATCGTCCGATAACGCGCCGTCCGGGCGGCCATCGCTTAGTTGAGCGGCGGGGCGGTTCAACGCCGGTCCCGTGCTGACGCCGGCATGAATCTCGTAGCCGGTGACGAACGCATCGGCCAGCGCCAAACGGCCTTCGACCCGGCGCAACTGTTTTTCCGGCTCCAGCGTAGTCTCGAAATCCAGCAAGCCAAGGCCGGGACTGTTGCCCGGTTCGCCTTCCAGCCCCGCCGGATCGTGAACCCAGCGCCCCAGCATCTGCAAACCGCCGCAAATGCCGATGACTTTGCCACCGTAGCGCAGATGGCGATGGATGGCCGCGTCCCAGCCCTGCTCGCGCAGCCGGCGCAAATCGCCGCGCGTGCTCTTGCTGCCGGGCAGAAGAATGAGATCGACCGGTGGAATCGCTTCGCCCGCTCGCACCCAGCACACCTCGACCTGTGGATGCAGGCGCAATGGATCGAGGTCGGTGTGATTGCTGATTCGCGCCATCACCGGCACGGCGACGCGCAGCCGTTCGGCGTCCTTGACCATGCCGGATTCGCGGGGCAGGGCGTCCTCGGCTTCCAGATGCAAGCCTTGTAAATAGGGCAGCACGCCCAATACCGGTTTGCCGGTTTCCCGCGTCAGCCAGTCCAGCCCCGGCGTCAACAGGCTCACGTCGCCCCGGAAGCGGTTGATGATCAAACCGGTGATCCGTGCCTGTTCGCTGGGCGAGAGCAGCGCCAGGGTGCCGTACAGATGGGCGAATACTCCGCCCCGGTCGATGTCGCCGACCAGCCAGACCGGACAGTCCACCGCCTCGGCGAAGCCCATGTTGGCGATATCCTTGTCGCGCAGGTTGATTTCCGCCGGGCTGCCGGCGCCTTCGACCAGCACGACGTCATATACGGCGCGCAGCCGCTGGTAGGATTCCAGTACCGCCCGCATCGCCACCGGCTTGTAATCGTGATAGCGGCGGGCGTCCATATTGGTCAGGGCATGACCGTGGATGATGACCTGAGCGCCGATGTCGGTGTTGGGCTTGAGCAGCACCGGATTCATGTCGGTGTGCGGCTCCAGAAAAGCCGCTTGCGCCTGCACCGCCTGGGCGCGGCCGATTTCGCCGCCGTCCACGGTCACGGCGCTGTTGAGGGCCATGTTCTGGGGCTTGAACGGTGCGACGCGAACGCCGCGCCGCGCCAGCAACCGGCACAAGCCGGCAACCATGATGCTTTTGCCGGCGTCGGAGGTGGTGCCCTGAATCATGAGCGTCTTAGCCGACATTCCGTATATCACCTATTGCTTTACCCGACCTTGGTTGACATCAAGCCCCCCTTTTATGATCTTTCAGAAATTAATCGGGTATTTTTTCCCCTCCTCGGATAAGGAGGGGTGGCGCGTAGCGCCGGGGTGGTTTGATCCCGGCGGTGACTACCCAATTATTTTGTTGAAGATCATTCAAGGGGGATGGCGCGTTAGCGCCGGGGGATGCGTTCCGTAACCCCGTTCAGCGCGTGGCTTTAAACCGCCGGCCGCAACCGCGCCAGCAACTCACCCAACCGGCGGTTGGCGGCCAAATCCACCTCCGCGCCATCGCGGCAGCGGGCGTTGCGCTCCACCAGGTCCAGGAAGCCGCGAATCCAGTCGGTGTAATAATCCTGATCGTAGCTGGACGGCTGTTCGCCCAGTTGCGGACCGCCGCGCGGCACCGCCCGGGGCGGGAACACCGGCCGGGGACCGCTCTCCAGCGCCAGCATCGGCCGCTGCTCCGGCGCCAACCCGTCGTAGCCCAGAAAATCCACATAGCCATTCAGCAGATTGGCGGTCAGCCGGGCCGGCAGCGCCACGATCTGCTCGAACTTCATGCGGAAGCCGGTGACTTGGCGCGCCAAGGTCTCGATCCGTTCCTCCAGTTTCAGCCGCTGCGCCCCGGCGATCAACTCCTTGACGAATTCGGCCATGCTGGCTTCCGGCACCCGGTAGTAATCGCACAACGACTTGTTGCCGCTCAGATCGTGCAGATCCCGCATCCATTCCGCTACTGCCTCGCGGGCGAATAGCGCGGCGTCATCCCGGCGGAGCGCTTCGGCCGGCTCGCCCGCCGCCGGCGTTTCCAGCCCCAGCAGCGCCTTCATTTTGCGAGTGTCCACCGCCGCGCCGATGGTCGGCGCACCGATAGCCCGCTTCTCGTCCGGCAGCCGGGTCTCGATGCGGTAATAGATGCCCTCCAGTTCGTCGCTGTCGGCCAGCAGGGCGCGCAGCAACTCGCCAAAGCGCTGCTCGCCGGCGCAGTCGATCAGGCAGCCGGCGACCTGCCGCGCCGCCGCCCGGCGCTTTTCCAGTTCCTGCTCCGGGTTGTCGCTGACGTAGTAATGGCCCATGCGCTCGACCATCTGCTCGCTCAGCCACGCCACCTGCCCCGCCAGTTGCTGGCGCTTGAGTTCGGGATTGCACAGCGGCCGCAGATTCTCGGCCAGATAGCTGACGCCGCCATCGTTGAGAGCGAAGCCCGCCTCCCAGGCCTGTTCGGGATTCTGGAAATGGGCGCTGGCGACGGCATCCCGCAGAAACGCCTGCTTGAACAGCTCGATTCGCTTGCGCTCGCCGGGCCGGACGTTCAACTCCTGGTTGTTCTCGTCGTAATCGAAGATGTTCTTGGCCTTGAAGTTGGGATTGCGCAGCCAGTAGCTGTTGCGAAACACGCCTTGCGCGTCCCATTTTCGCGGCCAGTCGTGCTGCTTGCCGAAGAAGTTGAGCAGCGAGCTTTCCAGCCGGGTGATCCAGCGGCTTTCCGGGGAACGCTCGCCGGCCTTCTCCTCGAACTCCATGTCGAACTTGGTCAGCACCAGAAACAGCGCGGTCGGTTGTTGCGAGCGTTGTTCCGGGGTCGCGCCGTGGGTGGACACGATCCAGTCGAATACCATTTCCGGCAGGGTCTTGACCTCCTGATTGCTGGGGCCGATGCACAGCAACATGCTGGTCAATTCCTGCTCGGCGCAATAGCGCTCGAACAAATAGGCCACCTTGCCGCGCAGGAACAAACCCTGCAGGGCGTCGCCGGTTTCGAGGAAGGCCGGCAAATCCTTGATCTGCTCGCGGGAGCGCGCGCCGGGAAAGTCCAGCAGGTCGGTGTGCTGGAAGAAATCCCAGGGCTGCTCGCTGATGACGATGCGCAGTTCGGCGATCAGCGCCGTGACTTCGCTGCGCGGCAGGGTCACCCGCGCGCCGTTGGTTCCGGTCAGCGCCAGCGTCCCACCGCCGCCGGTTCCCAAGCCCTTGAGGGTCTGCACGTCGATGAGGCTCTGCTCGCGGGGGATCAGCGCCTCCAGCCCGGCGCGGGCGTCGGTGGCGAAATTGAGGCCCTGCAAACCGGCATAGAGGCGCAGGTAGAGTTGGCTAAATGCCTCCACCCCGCCCCAGATGACGCCAAACAGCCGGGCGCGGTCCTGAATCCGCAAGCGGGGGGCCAGTTGCGCGGCCTGGTCCCAGTAGCCGTGCCGCAGCAGGCGCACCCGCTCCTGGCCCTTGAAGTAGCGCTCGAAATAGGCTTGCAGGTCGTACACATCGTCGGCGGTCAGCGGGTCCACCGGCTGGGGCTGCGCCGCCGGAGCCAGCCCGGCCAGCAACTCGGTCAACTGGGCCTGGGTCAGCAACTCGTCATCGCTGTGGTCGCAGTCGGCGTAATAGGTGTTGCCGAGGATCTTGACCAGATCGGTCTGGGTCAGCAGCCGCATTTGCACCGGGGCGGCCGGAGTGGCGTCAGCGCCCGGTTGCAGGGTGAAGCGGGTCACCAGGCCGGTCGATTCGCGCCCGCCTTCCGGGTTGATGTCGCGGATGAAGTCGATCTCCTGGCCGGCGAAATCGGCCAGCAGGGGCGCGTTGCCCTTACGGGCCAGGGCCGAAATCAGATAGGATTTGCCGGACTGGCTGGGGCCGAACACCCCGGCGCACATCGGCCGTTGTGCCGCCTGCTCCAGCCGGCGGGCCTGGGCGGCGAGACGGCGGAATTCCTTGGTCAGCCCGGCCTTTTCCTGGCGCACCCGCTCGGCGTTGTCGTCCAGCCAGGTCAGGAATTCGGCGCCGACCTGTTCCAGGGTGCGGCAGGTGTTGCTGAGAGTGGCGTCGGTGGCGGTCATGGCAGGTTCGCTGGCGATGGGTGGCTTGGCTTTCGGCAAATTGTAGCGCAGCCGGGCGGGTCGGTTGGGCGTAATGTCAGGGTGTCGGCGGCCATGTTCTGGCAGGTTTCATCAACGAATCGCGCCAGGTGATCGCCGATCAGGGAATAAGGGAGAAGTACCTCATTGGCGCCGCTGGCTTTCAAAACTTCCACCTCGTGCGCCGAATCCGCCGTGGCGACAATGACCGCATTCGGCGCCAGGGCCCGACAGGTTGTCACGATGGCCTGATTGCTGGTGCCCTTGAGCATCATGTCGGGAATGGTGGACAGGAGGATTTCCGCAGTTGAAACATGGGCGTGTTCCAAAGTGTCCCTGCTGCTGATATCACCAAATAATCCCTTGATATTTCGGTCACCCAATTCCTTCAGCACTTCCAGGTTAAAATCGATAACCAGAATCTTCCGCAAGAGTTCCGGGTTGGTGGTCTCCATTTGATCGATAAAAGCCCTGGCTCCGCGATGATACCCCAGAAGAACCACTGGGTAATGATCGTATTCATCCTCCGTAACGGACTCCTTAACCTTGTGGTGAAAGCCCATCCTGGTGAGCCATCGGTCGAATGCCAGGTAGGCCTGGTGATTGCTATTGATGAAATAGCTGGACAGGACCGAGGTAAACGCCATCGCATAGATGATCAGCGACATCATGCGTTGATCGATGTGACCATGACCCACTCCCAAGGCCGCCACCACCAGGGAAAACTCACTGATTTGGGAAAGATTCAGGCTGGCGATAAAACTGGTTCGCCGCCCACTACCGGCGAGAGAGAGAAGCGGATAGATGATCACAAATCGGGATGCGACGACAAACAGGACGATGACGACGGCCATGGTCAGCATTGCGGCGTCCGGGACCGGAATCTTCATGCCGATGGAGAGAAAAAACAGGGTCAGAAAAAAATCCCGCAACGGGAGCACTTTCGCCGTGACATGGACGCTGTACGGAAAAGTCGAGATGGCCGCCCCGGCAATCAGGGCGCCCATTTCCATGGAAAGACCGATCCAGGCCGCCAAGCCCGCCATCAATGCACACCAGGCAACGGACATGGCCACGACCATTTCCGGTGTGTTCGAGATCTTTTCAAATACCCAGTCCAGCAAATACTTGCTGAGGAGAAAACCAACCGCCAGGAGCGCCAGGCTTTTGCCCAGAGCCGCGACGACGAGAACAATCCGGGGATCGGTGAGGTGTGGTTGCAAGGCCAGAATCAGAATCGCCCAGAGATCCTGGAAGATGAGAATTCCCAGGGTGATTCGACCGGGCATGGTATCCAATTCAAACTTGTCATACAGGAGCTTGACGACAATGGCGGTACTGCTCAAGGCGCAGAACATCGCCAAATAAAGGGCCTCGATGTGACCTTGACCCAAGTCGTAGCCCAACAACATGAAGAATCCCATGCCCATCAGTATCGAGAGGGGAAATTGGCCGATTCCGGGATAGAGCAACTGTCGCCCAGACGACAGCAAATGGGAGGGATTGAGTTCCAGGCCGATGATGAAAAGCAGCAGGATCAAGCCGACTTCGGAAATGACTTCGATATCCGCCGGATCGGACACCAGTTTGAGGCCAATCTCGGGTCCGATCACCGCTCCGGCGACCAGATACCCCAGAATCACCGGCTGACGAAAAAATTGAAAGATAAAGCCAAGCACCGTGGCCGCCAGGATGGAAATACCGATTTGAGGAAGAATACCGTGCATGAAAGTTCACTTTATCCTTGCGTGTTCCGCATTTGGAATGCACATTAAGGCTTACTCAAACACGGGATTCATGTGTAGGGCGGGTTATATTAGGGCGTCAGCCCGTAACCCGCCTTGCGAGGAACGCCACGAAATCGGTGGGTTACTACGCTTCGCCAACCCGCGCTACGCGCTGTGCCCGACCTGCCTGGTTAACTTGCTGTCAAGCGGCAAGCAAGCGGACATGAGCAATTTCACGGTGGATGACCGGCCTTACCTGTGAGGCGGATAAACTAGCTACCGCCAAGGTTTCTCCATCAAGGGCCACAAATTCAACCTCAAAGCCCTGACCGTTCTGGTGAACCATGACCACGGTTCCAATGTCGCCTGCGGTTAGCCCGTACTCAGGAAGGTCTGTGGTCAAAATAATGCAGTCGAGTTCGTTGATCATCTTGCCCTCTTTAAGGGATGAGCCGTAATGAAGTAGGGCGCGGTTTGGTCGGTCTCCATGAACCACACGGTTCGGACTTGAGGCGTGCGCCCGTCTGGCGTCGGCAAAAGCCCATCGACCGCGTAGGACAATCCAAACGGCGTTGCCTCGACTTGGGCCACTTCATGTTGTGCCGCATGGTTCAATAATGCGGTTTCGAGCTGTCGTCAGGATAACAAGGAAAACCCAAAGCTTAAGAAGAACCTTGCCTTGTGCCGTCCAATGGGATGATTTTCAGATAACAAGTATTGGGTGATTTTCTCGGGTCGGACGAAGGCGTGTTCGAGATCGGGCAGTTTCATGGAATCGATTATAGCGGAACTTGCCTGGCCGGAAAGCAACCCGCAGAACGTAGGGCGGGTTAGGGTGTCAGCCCGTAACCCGCCTTTTGGGGGACATCCACGGAGTTGGCGGGTTAGGTGACCGCTGTAAGCCGCTTTCCCAAGGGCAAGAGTCGTGGAGTCGGCGGGTTACGCTACGCTAACCCGCCCTACGCGCTATTTCGCCGCCGTCGCCGCCAGCGGTGCGGTATTTTTCGGCGTCGCCCTGTTGCGGTTTCGCCGGATGGTGACGCTGATGCAGAGTTGAGTTTGAAGTGCGCCGGAATGCTTTGAACTTCGGAATGTTATGAATACTGGAAAATTTCCAATTACCACAATAGGCCCTCTCATGTCGAACGTTGCGGATCACAAACCGTGGTGGCTGAAACCCCTTTCAGAACCCCAAGCTGAATTGGCTACCGATGCGGCGGGCTTATCCAGTGCCGAAGCCCGTTCGCGACTCGCCCAATTTGGCCCCAACCTGTTTCGCGATCATCAGCAACAGCCCTTATGGCTGCAATTCCTGTCCCGCTTCAAGAATCCTCTGGTCATTCTGCTGCTGGTCGCCAGCGCGATTTCGGCTCTGACTGGCGAAATGACCAACTTTCTGATCATCACCGTGATGGTGCTGTTCAGCGTCACCCTGGATTTCGTTCAGGAACATCGCGCCGGTCAAGCGGCGGAAAGTTTGCGCCACTCGGTCTCGGTGCGGGCCAAAGTGATCCGTGATGGCAAGCCGGTGGATGTGCCGGTGATCGAGGTCGTTCCCGGCGATTTGGTGGTGCTTGCGGCGGGCGACATGATTCCCGCCGACGGGCTGGTGCTGGAAGCCAGCGATCTCTTCGTCAAACAGGCGTTGTTGACCGGCGAATCCTATCCGGTTGAGAAACGTCCGGGGGCGTTGGCCGCCGATGCGACCGATCTACAGGACGCCGCCAACGCCGTGTTCATGGGCACCACCGTCATCAGCGGCAGCGCCCGGGTGCGCGTGGTCAAAACCGGCACGGGCACCGCCATCGGCGCCATCGCCGATAGCCTGACCGGCCAGCCGCCGCCGACTGCCTTCGAGATCGGTACACACCGCTTCGGCCTGCTCATCATGCGCCTCACCATCCTTCTGGTGCTGTTCGTGCTGCTGGTGAATGGATTCATGCACAAGCCGTGGCTGGAATCCTTCCTGTTCGCGGTGGCGCTCGCGGTGGGCCTGACCCCGGAACTGCTGCCGATGGTGGTGTCGGTCACTCTGTCACGCGGCGCGCTGCTCATGGCGAAGAAACGGGTGATCGTCAAACGCCTGGCCGCTATTCAAAACCTGGGATCGATGGATGTGCTGTGCACCGATAAGACCGGCACCTTGACCGAGGCGAAGATTCGGCTGGAACAGCATATCGATCCGCAAGGAAAGCCGAGCGAGCGGGTGCTGGAACTCGCCTATCTCAACAGCTTCTTCGAGACCGGCCTGAAAAGCCCGCTCGACGAGGCGATCCTGGCCCACGAAAACATCGACGTGAGCGCCTGGAAGAAGATCGATGAAGTCCCGTTCGATTTTGAACGGCGGCGGGTGTCGGTGCTGCTGGACAAGGGCAATGGCCGCTTGCTGGTGGTCAAGGGCGCGTCCGAGGAAATTATCGGCCTATGCACCCACTATGAAGAACAAGGCAATACCGCCCAGATTCCCCTCGACAAGGCCAGTCGGGAACAGATTCACGGGCAGCACATCGCCCTCGAAAAAGAAGGCTTCCGGGTCTTGGGCATCGCCTGGCGCGAAGTGCCGCCGGATCATCCCCATGCCGTCATCGGCGACGAAACCGAACTGGTGTTCGCCGGCCTGGCCGGATTCCTCGATCCGCCCAAGGCCAGTGCCGGAGCTGCGCTCGCCGCGCTCAAGGACAGCGGCGTGACGGTCAAGATTGTGACCGGCGATAGCGAGCTGGTGACCCAGCATGTCTGCGCCCAATTGAACATTCCCGTCACAGGAGTGCTGACCGGCAAGGAGATCGAGCCGATGGATGATCACGCCTTGCGGGTTAAAGTGGAAAAAGCCAATCTGTTTTGCCGGGTCAATCCCGCGCAGAAAAACCGGGTGATCCTCGCGCTCAAGGCGTGCAGCCATGTGGTCGGCTATCTGGGCGACGGCATCAACGACGCGCCGTCGCTGCACTCGGCGGACGTGGGCTTATCAGTGGATTCGGCGGTGGATGTCGCCAAGGAAGCCGCCGACATGATCCTGCTGGATCAAGACCTGCACGTCCTGCATGACGGCGTGCTGGAAGGCCGCCGCACTTTCGGCAACATCATGAAATACATCATGATGGGCACCAGTTCCAACTTCGGCAACATGTTCAGCATGGCTGGCGCGGCGTTGTTTCTGCCCTTCCTGCCGATGCTGCCGACCCAGATTCTGCTCAACAACATTCTGTACGATCTCTCCGAAGTGCCGATCCCGCTGGATGAAGTGGACCCCGAGGAACTCCGGGCGCCCAGAGTGATGGACATGAACTTTATCCGCGATTTCATGCTGGTGATCGGCCCCATCAGTTCAGCGTTCGACTTCCTGACCTTCTATGTCCTGTTGGTCGTGCTGAAAGCCAACGAGGCGCTGTTTCAAACCGGCTGGTTTGTCGAATCCCTGTCCACCCAGGTGCTGGTGATCTTCATCATCCGCACCCGCGGCAACCCGTTCAAAAGCCGCGCCCATCCGATCCTGGTGGCGACCTCACTGGCGGTGGCGGCAATAGGCGCAGTCTTGCCGTTTACGCCGGTGGGAAGCTATTTCGGCTTCGTGCCGCCGCCCGCCCAGTTCTATTTCATCCTGGCCGGGATGGTGGTGGTCTATCTGCTGATCGTTGAGGCAGCCAAGCAGGGCTTTTATCGGTGGCGCCGAGTCTCCGGCAGGCCAGACTTGAATGTGCGCTAACAGACAGACGGCGCAGCCCGATCCGGGCAATTGGGAAGCGGCCCTCGGTGCCTCGGCAGTCCCTGAACAGGGGCCTCAGTCGAGAAGATAAGTGAGTTGCCGCACAGACTGGATAGCGCGTCCCATTTACATTTTGACTTCCTCAACCGTCTGTACCGAGGCCCACATCTGATCAACCCGCGGATACCACTGCATCATGACATCGTCGCGACGCCACACCGAACGTCACCGCACCGACCGCATCGGCTGGCTGCGCGCCGCCGTGCTCGGCGCCAACGATGGCATCGTCTCCACCGCCAGTCTCTTGGTCGGTGTGGCGGCGGCCAGTTCCAGTCACAGTAGTATCTTGGTGACCGGCGTTGCGGCGCTGGTGGCCGGGGCTATGTCGATGGCCGCTGGCGAATACGTCTCGGTCCATTCTCAGGCCGATACCGAGCAAGCCGACCTGGCGCGCGAGCGCGCCGAACTCGAACGGAATCCCGCCGCGGAACGGCGCGAGCTGGCGGCTATCTATGTCGGCCGGGGACTCGATCCCGGCCTGGCGCAGCCGGTGGCCGAGCAACTGATGGCGCACGACGCCCTCGGCGCTCACGCGCGCGATGAACTCGGCATCTCCAAGACCCTCAGCGCGCGGCCGATTCAGGCCGCTTTGGCGTCGGCCGCCAGCTTCGCGGTCGGTGCGGCGCTGCCACTGGCCGTGACGGCATTGGCGCCCGAGCGGTTCCTGATTCCCTGGGTGTCGGGAACGTCTCTCGTCTTCCTGGCCTTGTTGGGCGCCATCGCCGCGCGGGTCGGCGGCGCCAGCGTACTGATCGGCGCATGGCGGGTCACCTTCTGGGGAGCGCTGGCGATGGCGATCACCGCCGGTGTGGGCGCGCTGTTTGGCGCCGTCGTTTGATAGATCCCATGCCGGAAACCAAGAGGGGAGTGGATGACGATGACGACGACCGCGCTGGTTCCTCGAATGCAGAGTTTGCCGGTTCCGTTCGACAGCCTGGAAGGCTATATCCAGGCCGTCAGCCAAGTGCCGATGCTGAGCGCCGAGGAAGAGCAGGAATTGGCCTGTCGGTTACGGTCGCAGAACGATCTGGCAGCGGCGCAACGCTTGATCATGGCTCACCTGCGCTTCGTGGCGCATATCGCCCGGGGTTACATCGGTTATGGCCTGCCGCTGGGCGATCTGATTCAGGAAGGCAATGTGGGCCTGATGAAAGCCATCGAACGCTTTGATCCCGCTTACGGGGTCAGGCTGGTGTCGTTCGCGGTGCATTGGATTCGTGCGGAAATTTATGGATTCATTCTCCGCAACTGGCGGATCGTCAAGGTCGCCACGACCAAGATGCAGCGCAAACTGTTCTTCAAGCTGCGTGGCGCCAAGAAACGGCTGGGCTGGCTGAATCACGAAGAAGTCAGCACCGTTGCCCGCGAACTGGGCGTCAGTCCCGACAACGTGCTGGAAATGGAATCGCGGTTGAGCGGTCTTGATGTCTCGTTCGATCCCGCACCGGAAACCGACGGTGACGACGATCAGGACCGCTACGCGCCTGCGGCTTATCTGCGCGACGATCGGGCCGATCCGGCGCAAGTCCTGGAACGGGATGATTGGGAAGCGCAAACCACCCGTCAGTTGGGCACGGCGCTGGAGCAACTCGACTCACGCAGTCGCGCCATCGTGCAGCGCCGCTGGTTAGGCGACGACAAACCGACCCTGCACGACTTGGCCGCCGAATACCAGGTGTCCGCCGAACGCATCCGCCAGTTGGAAACCAACGCCATGAAGAAGCTGCGGGCCGCGCTGCCGATGGCGGTTTGAAGAGAGCCGCCGTTATCAAAAAACCGTTGCTGCGACAGGTTTTTGTTTTAGAGCTTTCACTTTGACTTGGAAGGGGCTCTTCACGCTGGAACACTGCAAGGCGGCGTACCGCGCCGGCTTCGCGCTGTATGGCGCTGCGGTGGTGGTGTTGGCGGCCTTCCGTTGGGCTCGGGCGCAGGCCCGTCGCAAGCGTCTACCGTGTGTCGCGGGTCACCGCCGGGAGCATTGATGGAATTCAAGGATTACTACGCCGTGCTCGGAGTGGAGCGCACGGCCACCCAGGACGAGATCAAGCGCGCCTACCGCAAGCTGGCGCGCAAATACCATCCCGACGTCAGCAAGGAGCCGGATGGCGAGGCGCGGTTCAAGGATGTAGCCGAAGCGTATGAAGCACTGAAGGATGCCGAGAAGCGAGCCGCCTACGACGACATCGGCAATCGCTACCAGAACGGCCAGGAATTCAGCCCACCGCCGGGATGGGACAGCGGCTTCGAGTTCAGCGGCCGTGACTTTGGCGAAAGCCACGATTTCAATCGCAGCGACTTCTTCGAATCGCTGTTCGGACACCAAGCGGCGGGCGCGCGCGGCGCACGGGCGTCGGAATCCAGGGCGGGCGGCGACCATCACGCGAAGGTGCGGATCGACCTGCAAGACGCCTATCGAGGCGGCCGCCGCAGCATCTCGCTGCGCGTTCCGCAGGTGGATGCGAACGGGCGGGCGACGATGCAGGAACGGCAACTGGACGTGACCATTCCCAAGGGCATTCGCGACGGACAACACCTGCGGCTCGCCGGTCAAGGCGGACCGGGGCGCGGCGAGTCGCCTGCGGGTGATCTCTACCTCGAGATCGAGTTCGCGCCGCACCCGCACTTTCGGGTTGATGGCCGCGACGTCTACCTCGACCTGCCGGTCGCCCCTTGGGAAGCCGCTCTCGGCGCCCGCGTCACCGTCCCGACCCCCGACGGCAGCGTTCAACTGACGGTGCCGCCCGGCTCATCACCCGGCCGCACGCTGCGCCTCAAAGGCCAGGGTCTTCCCAGCGTTCCCCCCGGCGACCTGTATGCGGTGTTGTCGATAGCCCTGCCGCCGGCCGACACGGTGGCGGCCCAGGAAGCGTATCGCGGCATGGCCCAAAACTTCGGCGACTTCCATCCCCGCCGCGCCTTGGAGGCATAAGGCTTGTGAGCACCATGAACCTATCCGTGACGCACGGCGTCGTTGTCGAGGAAGAAGTCCAGTTCACGCTGGTCGAGTTGAGCCGGGCCTGCGGTGCCGACGTCGAGCAACTGGTCGCGCTGGTCGTCGAGGGGGTGCTGACGCCGAGCGGCGACGACGCACCGCGTTGGCGCTTTGGCGGCGCCACGCTGCGCCGCGCACGGGTGGCGTTGCGTCTGGCGCACGATCTGGAATTGAGCGCGGCCAGCACCGCCCTCGTGCTCGATCTGCTCGATGAGATCGAAGTGCTCAGATCGCGACTTCGACGCCTCGGCAGCTACTGAACAGTGGCCTCGGCCGGGAAGATAAGCGGGTTGCCGCACAGACCGGAGGGCGCGTCCCACTTACGCTTGGCCTCCTTCAACCCACAATGGAAAGACGAACATGAAATCCGACATACAACTGAAACAGGATGTCATTGCGGAACTGAACTGGGAGCCGTCGGTCAACGCCGCGCAAATCGGCGTCGAGGTCAACGATGGGATCGTGACCTTGGCGGGTCATGTGAGCAGTCACGCCGAAAAGTGGCATGCCGAGCGCGCTGCCCAACGGGTATCGGGCGTTAAGGCTCTCGCCATCGAGATGGACGTTAAGCTCCCGAGTTCGAGCCAGCGCAACGATGCGGATATCGCGCGCACCGCCGAAGATGTGTTGCAGTGGATGACGGATTTGCCGAAGGACGCGGCCAAAGTCATGGTCGAAAGCGGCTGGATCACCCTGTCCGGTGAAGTGGACTGGGAATATCAACGGCAGGCCGCTGCCCGATCGGTTCGAGATCTCATGGGGGTTAGGGGGGTCAGCAACCAAATCGCGGTCAAACCCAAGGTGTCCTTGAGCGCCGTCCAATCCGACATCGAGGCCGCATTGAAGCGGCGGGCGACGGCGGATGCGCAAACGATTGCGGTCGAAATCCGGGGCAACGATGTGACCTTAACCGGGACCGTGCATAATTGGTCCGAACGGGAGTTGGCAACGCATGCGGCCTGGAATACTCCGGGCGTGCGGAGCGTGGTGGACCACATCGCCATCGCTTACTGATACGGATGCAGGGTCCGGCCCGTTCGGACCCTCCTTGTTCTCAGGATAGTGCTTCACCCGACCTGAGTTGACTTCAAGTAGCGCATGGGTTTTCCTGTGAGGGTAACCCCCGACCTGGAGTCTGCCCATGCCGCTGCCCAAATACATCGTCCGCTTGACCGATGAAGAGCGCACCCAACTGGAGGATCTGATCCGCACGGGGACGCGGGCGGCGTCGGCGATCCTCCACGCGCGCATTTTGCTCAACCGCATCCCCCTGCCGGCCGCACCGAGTCAGCCCGAACGGGTGGACTACGAATACGAACGCCGGGGAACCGCCAACCTGTTTCTGACCGGCGAACCCCTGGTCGGGCAGCGCCATGTCGCCGTGACCGAGCAGCGCACCGCCGTGGATTTCGCTCGGGAGGTGCGCAACCTGCTGGAGGTGCGCTATCCGCACGCCGAGAAAGTGGTTCTGGTGATGGACCATCTGAACACCCACAAACCTGCCGCCCTGTATGAGGCCTTCGAGCCGACCCTGGCCCGGTCCCTGGTCGAACGGCTGGAGATCCATCACACCCCCAAGCATGGCCGTTGGTTGAATAGGGCCGAGATCGAATTGAGCGTCCTGAGCCGGCAATGCCTGGATCGCCGCATCCCCGACGCCGCCACCCTGACCTACGAGGTGGCCGCCTGGGAACATGTGCGCAATGCCGACCCCCGGCCGGTGAACTGGCGCTTTACCACCCCTGATGCCCGCATCAAACTCAAGCGCCTCTATCCATCAATTCAGGTCGGGTCAAGTATTACGCCCGCGCTTCAGAGTTGGGGCCGTGGCTCGATCTCGTCGCGGTCCGGGGTGAAATCGTGGTGCAGTTCTGGCTCCGGCCCGGCGAGGCGGTGACGCTGGGACCGGGGAGGAGCGGGAGGTGGAACGGATACCGGAGCAGTTGAGATGGTTTTTGTGAGTAAAAACTACATGGTTTCGTTTCCCACTGCAAGGCGGTTTGCCCCATCTGTCCACGCAGTGGACCGGTAAGTAGCGATTCAGTCGAGCGCGGGGAATGGGCTTTGCCGTAGAGGTTTGTAACCGCTGCCGTTCTGATCGCGTCTGATCGTGTTACCATTCGGCTGGATCCGCGTCAGGGCCGCTAAGTATATACTTCAATTCTGAAGCTCGTTTTTTCACAAGAGTTGCTCTATAATCCTCAATTATAAAATTACCGGTAGACCCTGTGTTTCTATTGACTTCCGTTATAAATGCAAGACTGGCATTACGATATTTAAGCCATGCTTCTTGACTTTCTTTAAGTTTTTTCTTTCCGTCGCTTGAAAGCGATTTCATTGCTTCACTGTATATCGAGTTTAATTCTTGATCTGCTGCTTTATAACGCGCTGAAAGGCAATCCATAATAAAAATAGAATCTTCTGATCGACTACTGCACTCTTCAGCGATAACTGAATTTGAAATAACGAACAAACCTGTAAATATAGCGGCCATAAATTTGATTTGCATAGCTATTCTCTGCGTGATAGAAATTGTCGTTTTATTGAATAGGGTGTAACCAGTCGAGCGCGGGGTAGCGCGTCGGGATTGGAAGGAGTGGTGGGCACCTTGCCCGGTGGACCCGGACGTGGGTAGATTGAGGTGGTCGAAAACGCCATCACCCGAGGAACCCACCGATGATCACGATGATGTCGCCGTTGACCGTGGAAGGCAAGCCGTTGGACG
>JBATNZ010000257.1:0-7031 GCA_049290615.1 Candidatus Contendibacter sp. | reverse complement strand
GCCTGGCCGTGGTCATGCTGCTGGCCGTCGCGGTGGTGATCGGCGGCATCGGCGCGTACGCGCGGGCCGACTTCGGCACGCCCCCAGGCGTTCGCGAGGCGCGCGCGCCGCTGATGTTCTGGCTGCTGCTGCTCGCCGTGTGGGGTTCGCTGAACCTGGTGTTCGTGAGCGGCGATCTCTTCACGCTGTACGTCGCGCTGGAACTCCTGACGTTCGCCGGCGTCCCGCTGGTCAGCCTCGGCGGTCAGCCGGAGACGCTACGTTCCGCGCTTCGGTACCTGTTGTACGCCCTGTTCGGCTCGGTGCTCTATCTGCTGGGGGCGGTGCTGCTGTACGGCGCGTATGGCACGCTGGACATTTTGCTGCTCGCCGCGCGGGTCCACCCCGAACCGGTCACCTGGGCCGCCGCCGCGCTGATGACGGGGGGGCTGCTGGCCAAGACCGCCCTCTTTCCCTTGCATCTCTGGCTGCCGCCAGCGCACGCGGGCGCGCCGGCGGCGGCGAGCGCCGTGCTGTCGGGCCTGGTGATCAAGGGCTCGTGGTTTCTCGCCGTGCGGCTCTGGCTCGACGTCTTCGCGGGCGTGGTGACGGTGCCGTCGGCGCAGACGCTGGCGGCGCTCGGCGCGGCGGCCATTCTGGTCGGCAACATCGTCGCGCTCCGGCAGGCGCGGCTCAAGCTGCTGATCGCGTACTCGACGGTCGCGCAGATCGGCTATCTGTTCCTGATGTTCCCGCTCGCGGCCGGACTCGCCGCCGCCCAGCTCGACAGCGCCGCGGCCGTGAACGGCGGCCTGTTGCAGGCGATCTCCCACGCCACCGCGAAGGCGGCGATGTTCATGGCCGCGGGACTCATCTACACGACACTCGGACACGATCGCATCGCCGATTTGCGCGGTGTGGCGCGCGCGTTGCCGATGACCCTGGTCGCCTTCGCGCTCGGCGGCGCTTCGCTGATCGGGCTACCCCCCTCGGGAGGATTTCTCGCCAAGTGGCTGCTGGTATCGGCGGCCATCATGACCGCACAGTGGTGGTGGGTGCTCGTGATGCTCGTGGGGGGCCTGCTCACCAGCGCCTACGTGTTCATCGTCGTCGTGCGCGCGCTGGCGCCCGCGCCCGAAGGCTGGACCCCGCAGGCGCGCGTTCCCTACTATCAGCAGGTGGCCGTGCTGGCGCTTGCCCTGTGCTCGTTTCTGCTCGGCATGGCCGTATTCTGCCCGGTGGACGTGGCGGGGATCGGCCGTGCGGTCGTACCGGGGATCGGGTGGCCATGACGACTTCGATCCTGTTGATCGCCGCCGTCGGTGTGCCGCTCGCGATGCTGCTGGCCTGCATCGCGCCGGGTATTCGCGAACGCATGCCGCCGCTGCTGGCGCTCGCGCCGATCCCCGCGCTCGCGGCCGCCCTGTTCGCCGACAACACGCCCCTAGTGCTCGGCAATACCCGGTTCGCGCTGTCGTTCGCCATGGACGAACCGGGAGCGATGCTGCTCCTGGTCGCCGCGATCCTGTGGATCGCGGCGGGGGCCTACGCCGCGACGGGGCTGCGGGGCGCGGCCCATGCCGGCGGCCTCGTCGTGTGCTGGCTGATGACGTTGACCGGTTGCGTCGGCGTGTTTCTCGCCGCCGACCTGGTGGGCTTCTACTTCCTGCTCGCGGTGCTGTCCGTCGGCGCCAGCGGACTCGTCCTGCAGGGCGGTACGGCGGAAGCGCCGCGTGCCAGCGCCGTCTACCTCGGGCTCGCGCTGATCGCCGAAGCGTTCCTGCTCGCTGGCCTGGTGCTGCTCGCGATGGCGACGCCGGACGGCAGCCTGCTGATCCGCGATGCCGCCGCCGCGATTCCCGCATCGCCGTGGCGCGATCTCACGCTGGTGCTTCTGATCGTCGGCCTCGGCATGAAGGCGGGCCTCGTGCCGCTGCATATCTGGATGCCGCTGGCCTATGGCGCGGCGCCGATCCCGGCCGCGGCCGTGATGAGCGGCGCCGTCGTCAAGGCGAGCGCCCTCGCGCTGATCCGCTTCCTGCCGCTTGACGTCGCGCTGCCGGACTTTGGCCTGCCGCTGGCGGCGATCGGGCTGTTCGGCGCCTTTTATGGGGTGGCGATCGGGATCACGCAGTCGCGGCCGAGGATCGTGCTCGCGTATTCGAGCGTGAGCCAGATGGGATTCCTGATCGCGGTGATCGGCATGGGGCTTGCGGCGGGCGATGCCGGCGCCGCGCGGGTGGCGTCTTTTTACGCGGCCCATCACCTGCTGGTGAAAGGCGCGCTGTTCCTCGCTGCGGGCGTGATCGCCACAACGGGCCGGCGCCGGCTCTGGCTGATGCTGCCGCCGGCGGCGATTCTGGCCCTGGGGATCGGCGGGCTGCCCCTGACCGGCGGCGCCTTGGCGAAGCTGGCAGTGAAACCGGTTTTGGGAGATGGGCTGGTGGAACTGCTTGCGACCTTGTCGGCAATCGGGACTACACTATTGATGCTGCATTTCCTCCACCGGTTGGCGGCGAGCGCTGCGCCGGATTCAGCGGCGACGGCGCCTTGGGGGATCGCTTTACCCTGGATGTTGATGTTCGTTGCCGCTCTCGTGGTTCCCTGGATGCTGTATTCGGCAACCGGAATCGGCGCGTGGTCCGATGCGCTCCAACCGGGGATTCTCTGGGCGGCGTTATGGCCCCTTTTGATCGGCGCCGGACTGGCGCTCGGACTCTGGCGCTGGGGACGATATCTGCCGCCGGTACCGGAAGGCGACATCGTGGTCGTGGGTCAACCCGCCATGCGCGTCATTGTCCGATGGGGAGATGCCCTGGAACGGGTGGAAGGCGTACTGCGGCAATGGCCAGTGGCGGGCCTGTCCCTGCTGACGCTGATCCTGATCCTGGGCGGAGCGATGTTCTTCGATGGACATTGATCCCGGTACACGACCATCGAAGTCCGCGACGTAAGCTGAGGGTACTATTAACAATGAAAACCAGACTGATCACCTTGACGACGGCCCTGCTGGGCAGCGTATTGGTGGGGGCATTCACCGGATTGCCGGTTCGGGATGCCGAAGCTCGCTCGCGTCATGTCACCTGCGAGTCGATCCATAACCGCTACCAGTTTTGTCGCGTCGACACCCGGGGCGGCGTGCAACTTCATCGACAATTGAGCAGCGCGGCGTGCCGAAAAAACCAGACCTGGGGTTATGATCGGGACGGCATTTGGGTGGATCGCGGTTGTCGCGCCGAATTTCGCATCGGCGGCGGCGATCGCTGGCGCGGCGAGCGTTTGACTTGCTCAGCCGAAGGCGGCGGCCGTCACTTATGCCGGGCGGACGTTCGGAACGAGGTGATCCTGATCCGGCAATTGAGCAGAGCGCCCTGTCGCTTCAACAGTTCCTGGGGTTACAACCGACGCGGGGTATGGGTGGACCGTGGCTGCCGCGCCGAATTTGAGATTCGTTAGGCTTTAACCGCGCCGTTCGCCGGATTTGGCGATCGGCGCTGTCTTTCGTCGAGTGGGTATTGCCCGCTCGTGCCTTCCAAGAGCAAACACCAAACAGGCAGGAATGATCATGCTGAAAAAATTCATGGAAAGTCTGCAACGATCGGGAATCCAGAACCTCGCCAAAACCTTTTCCCGTCTGGGCCGGATCGGTTTTTGGCTGCAGATCGTGTTGGGGTCAATTCCCTTTCTCTTGATGGCCTATGCCTTCATCTTCACACGCTCTCCTTCCGGTCCGCGCGCCGGGCTGGCTGTCGTTGAATACCTGACGTTAGCCAATTTACTGATCCTGATTTTCACCATCGTCTGGTTTCACCGGCATACCCGCCTGGCTAACAGGATTGCGGATCCGCAAGCGTGTCCGCCGGCATCCTCGGTCATTCGATCGGTCTGGACGGGATTGGTGGCCAGTAGTATTGGGCTGCTGTTTTCCATGATGGTGATGGTGACCGAGACCGGGCACCTGCTGTTTTATTTCCTGGCGGCGCCTCAAGGGGGCATTCCCGTGTTCCAAACGTCCAACACCGGCCCGACGGGTTGGGTGTCCGCCGTCGACATGATGAGTTTGATGGCCTTAAGCCTCTTGGTTTTCGCCGAGCTGGTCGTGTTGATTCTGAGTCTCTGGCTCCTTTTCCGAACCATGCAAGTTTCCGCGGAGTTTCCTCAATCGGCTACAGAATGACAAAGAGACAGGATGGAAAATGGTGAATAGACGCTGGTTGGGGATGTTGGTTGTTTGCGCGGCGCTGGTTTTAGTGTGGGCTTGTACGATGGATAAGGCTGCGCTTACGATGGACAAGGCTGCACTTGAAGGCGCAACCTGGCGATTGACCCAGGTCGTTCATGCTGATGGCCAGCTTCACGCCGTTCCAGATAGCGTCGAGGCCACTGCAATCTTCGCCAGTGGCTCGGTGAGCGGCAGCGGTGGCTGCAATCGTTACACCACCAGTTACACCGTGGCTGATGGCAAGCTAACCATCGGTATGGCGGCGAGCACGATGATGGCGTGCCCCGAACCCCAGACGGCCGTCGAACAGCCGTTCATGGCGGCGCTGGCGGCAACGAGGGCTTACCAAATCGAGGACGGTCAACTCAGCTTGCTGGATGCTGGGGGGCAGAAGATCGCGACCTTCAAGGCGTGGCAACCGGTGGCGTTGAAGGGCGTCACCTGGCGGGCGACCGTTTACAACAACGGCCGCGCCGCCGCCGTCTCGTTGATTGACGGCAGTGAGATCACGGCGACATTTGGAACCGACGGCGTACTGAGCGGGTCGGCCGGCTGCAATCATTACCGGGCCGCCTATGTCACTCAGGGATCATCCATCACCATCCAGGCCCCTGCGGCGACGCGCAAGACGTGTCCCCGCCCTGATGGGGTGATGCGGCAGGAAAGCGAATACCTCAAGGCGCTAACGACAGCGGCCACCTACGCGATCCAGGGTCGGCAACTGGAGCTGCGTACCGCCGAGGACGCGCTGGTTGCCTTGTTCCAAGCCAGCGGTGGCTGAACGCTCGGTGCTCTCCAGCAAACCCGTCAAGATGTCACTCACACATCAAAGAGGAGCCAGGCCGTGAGGTCGAAGATCACCAGGCTGTTGAAGATAGGAGGGTTGCTGTTGACCGCAAGCCTTGTGACCTTACTGGCCGTGCGCGCCTTTGACTCACAGCGCGGCGCGCCACTGGCGCCTTGGCACACCTATGCGCCTCACGAACTGACGGCTCGAGAACTGGCTAAAACCAATTGGGACGATTATCTGGCTGCGGAGCGCAAGGTCTTCGAGAGCGTGCGCGTCAATGTCACCCAAAAGTTGGATCCAGAAGACCAGGTCCCCGCCAATCGCTACTTCGAGGGCAGCCCGATTTATCCAGGGAACTTTGCCACCGACTGGAACCGTTCCTATATTCTGGAGCCGGAAGGGACGCCCGTCGGCGCCGTGGTGTTTCTGCATGGACTCACCGATTCGCCCTACAGCCTGCGTCACGTCGCCCGGATCTATCAATCCCACGGTTTTGTTTCCGTCGCCATTCGGCTGCCGGGTCATGGCACCGTACCCGCTGGCCTGACTAATGTTGATTGGGAGGACTGGGTCGCCGCGACGCATCTGGCGGTGCGGGAAGCACGGCGGCGGATCGGTCCAACGCTGCCCTTGCATATCATCGGATTCTCCAACGGTGGGGCGTTGGCGATGAAGTACGCGCTGGACGCGGTTGGTGACCCGAAGCTGACCCGTCCGAATCGGATCGTGCTGATTTCGCCGATGATCGGGATCACGGAGATGGCCCGGTTCGCTGGGGTATTCGGTTGGCCGGCCATCTTTCCGCCCTTTGCGAAAGCGGCGTGGCTCAGTGTGGTGCCCGAGTTTAATCCTTTCAAGTACAACTCGTTCCCAATCAATGGCGCCCGGCAATCTTCGTTGCTGACGCGCTCCCTGCAACCCCGGATTGCGCTCTACGCGACTGAAGGAAAACTCGCCGAGTTGCCCCCCATTCTCACGTTTCAGTCGGTGGTGGATTTTACCGTCAGTACCCGGGCAATTATTACCGCGTTGTATCAACAGCTTCCCGATAACGGCAGCGAACTAGTCCTGTTCGATCTAAACCGGAACGCCAAATTCGGCCCGCTCATGCGCGCCAGCGCCAACACCATGTTGAACCGCATCCTGCCGGAGCCTCCTCGATCGTTCAAAACCACGATCATCACCAACATCCATCCCGATACCAGCGAGGTGATGGAGCGGGTTACAGCGGCCGGAGCGACCACGGAGCAGACCCGTGAATTGGGATTGTCCTATCCGCTCGGCGTGTTTTCGCTTTCGCATGTCGCCCTGCCGTTTCCCTTGAGCGATTCCCTGTATGGCATGTTTCCTGATCCGCTTGAGGAGTACGGCGTCAGTCTGGGCGCGGTCGCCCCGCGGGGTGAGCGCGGTACGCTCATCGTCAGTCTGGATTCGCTGATTCGCATGTCCTCCACTCCGTTCTTCCCCTATATGCTGGAACGGATTGAGGAAGGTATCAGCCCCGCCAGTGCGTCGAAGGATGCGGCGAATGCCACCCGCCCAAGCGAAAGCGCGTCCCGGGACCAAGCGCCCGAGAACTCGGCGAAATGAGCCTTTCCATAACTTGAATGTTCCGGTTCGGTGTTACCGTGGGGCGCTTTCGTTCTTTCCCAACGAAAGCGCCTTTTGCTGGCCCGCTCAACGGGCTGGGGTTCTTCTCGAAGGCCTTTTCAGCAATCGTGTTGAGAGTTCTGCTTCGATCATCGCACTGATGTTCCGGTGGACCATCGTGGAATTTGGGTCTACCCAACCCAAAAGTAGTGTCGTATTAAAAACCGCCGCTTTTTTCTCGTCGCCGTCAATGACGGGTAATAAGCTGTGAAAAAACTCAGTTACCTAACAAAGTGCTAAAGCAGCCCCTTCCAATAATGCCAGCTCTTTAAAGATTCTCCGCAACATTAACCGAGTTGAAGCCACATAAACATGACCAGAACTGGATGTCGGTTTTCGTTCATAATCTTTACTCAAACGTCGGGATCGTCCCAACCAAGCAAAGGTTCT
>JBATNZ010000256.1:0-18848 GCA_049290615.1 Candidatus Contendibacter sp. | reverse complement strand
CTTTCTCCGTGAGGCCTAACGGGGCGGCGGATAAGCCGCGCAGGGCGGGAGAGCCGAAGGCTTTTCCGCCCGGAGTCGGCTTGATCCGCTGGTTGTGCGGCGCGAAGCGCCAAACAAGCAGCGGATGCTCATCCGCCGCCCCGTTGTCGCGGGCGCGTAGCGTCCGCGACAACAAGTGATTATACAGTTTCCGCCTATCTACCATAATCCGCCATCGTTGACCAGATTTATAGTCACCTTTTTGGTAAAAACCCCCGCCTTCAGGCGGGAGAGACTTCAGTCCTTAGCGGTTGCTATGACGCCGTCACAGTATTAAAACGCAAGCCGGTTTGATGAACAGTTGACCGCCATGACCGAGCACAGCAAAGGCAACCACCTGGCTTTTCACCACCGTTGTGACCGATGAGAGGATCAATGCCTACAACAATAGCCCTGTCGATGCGCACCAATTTGATAACGAAAGCAGCATCACGTTGGAGTGAGGAACACTCTTTAGAGTGCTACGCGGCTTCCAGCCTAGATTTCAACCTACCGGCTTCCAGCCGGTAGTGATTGAGTTGATTTTTGTAGTCTTTTCCAGCGGCATAACACCCATATACCCCTCACATCCGAGGAAATCCCAACATGCTCGCCATCCTCCCAACTCGCCCGGCGCTACCAGGCGCGCAGCGTCCTCCGCGATTACCAGTATGGCTGCGCTATGACCTGGACTTCCGTGACAAGTATAGCTACGCGCCGACGGATCAAGTTTGCCTGCGATGGGAATATCCGGGACAGACCACGTTTAATTACCCAACCTGATGGAGAATGCGGAGGAATTAAACGTGGTCTGTCCCCTATTGCTCGCTGGCCTTCGGACAGGGCGAACTCGCCGAGGAAATACTCGTAAATCTGGCCGAAAACGTCGCCGCTGGCGTCGGCGGGGATATCGGAGAACTGCCTCAGCAGCGCCCGCAATATTGGCTGGCTTCTAGTCCAAACCGATGTCTTCGAGGCTGCGCTCCCGGCGCGTGCCCTTCAGCTTCTCGTACTCGGCCAGGATGGCCGCCTCGTGCTGGCGGTATTTGTTATCGGCGAACTTCAGAAAAATCAGGCCGAGAACGGGGGTGGAATATTCGCTCGCCTTGAGGTCCGAATTCACCCGCAGCTTGTCGGCGGCGGACCAGAGGTCTTTTTCAAGCTTCTTGAGTTGGTCGCGGTTCATGAATAATATGGACTTATGCCGCCTTTGATAGTGTTCGATTGACAATATGCCAAAATATTGAAATTTGCTCTTGCTTCTGTTCAAAAAAATCTTCGAAGAAACCCGCTTTATTTAATGGCGTGGGGTAGGAATACTCCTCCCCATCTTCACCAAATTCCGTTATCCAATCCGAAGGATACTTTGAATCGATGATCTCGAAAATTTCGGCTGGATAGAGATAGGGTTTCCCAGCATCATTCAATATTCTATAGTCATCAGCCTCTACCCCTATGATAAAATAGGACTGATTTTCAGATAGATCGGGGTAATCACTATTTTTTGACTTCAGCTTTACAATCATTTTTTAATCACCACTTTCAGCTTGGTTTCAAACCTGCCAACACCATAATGCTCATACCAATGGTATTCATACAGCATCCCTCCACTCTCGAACACTGGGCTGCTTTTCTTAACCCATTTTGATCTTTTTCCGCCATATTGTTCAACGAGCCTTTGAATATCCCGGATACGCTCGCCTTTTGCGATTACACGCGACTGAGCAATGAGTTCTTTCGTTAGTTCGATTGACCTATTCCTCCGACAAAAACCAGGATTCCCGCCAGCGCCGCGCTGAGCACGACCAGCACCGCGATTCGCAGAGTCTGCTGCTGGCGATCATAGGCTTCTCGATCCACCACCTTACCCAGCAGGGGAACGCCATCGGCCTGAAGCGCGACCAGCTCGCTGCCCGGCTTCAGTTCCGGGCAATACAATTCGACGGTCGTTTCCTGACGCGGCGGGTGGCTCCAGCGAAAAGTGGGGTTGATAAGCGCATGAAAAAAATCCGCGTGTACCTGTTCTCCCACCAGGGGATGCAGCGTCACTAATGCTCTGGTCCGGTTCGCCAGATTGGTCGGCGCCAGACGGACAGTCAGCGGTTGGTTTTCTCGCATGATCTGGCCGGCCCGGTCCAGGTGTCGCGATAGCCATCGGTCCAGATACCTCAGCAACCAACTCAGTAGCGCCACCACTGGCATCATGACTAGTCCGGCGACCCCCAGCAGGAGCAGGTTGAACAAGTCGCCACTTGAAAAGGCAATGGCCATCATGACGATCATCCCGCCACAAATGGTCAGGAACAACAACATGTTCAACAGCAGCATCAGCCGATGTTGCTTGGCGCCCAGCTTGCGCAGACTGGGGTGTAGGGGAGTGTTGGGAACATCGGTCATGGCGTCATCCAAATCAACGGGTTTCACACCCTCACCCCCGGCTTCTTTTCCGCAGGTAGGCGAGGGAGCGGGGAAGCGGTCAGCGGCGCGGCGTCTCGCCGGAGCGGGCGGAGATCGAGAAGATGCCAGTGTCCAGCCAGTAGCCGTATTCGTCCTTGAGGGTCTGCAACTTCAGTTGCACCACCCCGCCCGGCTGTTGGTTGCCGTTGGCGTCGGTCACGTCGGCGACTTTGAAATCCAGGTCCACGTTCTCGTCGGTGGAGCGCTCCAGCGTTACCTTGAGCGGCAACGCCCGGGCGCGGGCGTCCTGCGGGTGGGCGAAGGTCATCCGATACAGCGGCGTGGCCGGCCAGCGTTCCACGCCCAGTTGCCGGAACCCCAGGAACACCGGCGCGTAGAAATCGAAGGTCGCTTCCGGCAGCCGGGTTTTGCGATCCTCCAGTTCCAGATTGGCGAACAGCACGTTCTCCTGTTTCAACCGGCCGGTCTGCTCCAGCACCCCAATGAAACGGGCGGTGGATTTCATCCCCAGTTCGCGGCTGCGCAGGTTGAACTTGTACAACTGCCCTTCCGATAGCGCGCAGACCATTGCCCCCACCGCCGCCGTGGTCTTGGGGTCAGTCAAGCGACCGCTGACCGAGCGGAATGGATACCAGTCGCCCACCCGGTAGGTGTGCAGGCTGACGATGCGGTCCGGCGGCGCCGGCAGCTTGGCCAGAATCGCCGCCCGCACCGCTGGCAGCCGGCAGGGCCGCCCGGAAATCAGCAGGTAGTCGCAGTCGTAGAGATACACCACTTCGCACAGATCGCTGAGCACCTGGCCGAGGATGCGGCGCACCGTGGTGTCCAGCGCCAGCATGGTGGCGGCAAACGCGACCTCGGCCAGTTTGAACCCCTGGCCGCCATCGGCGCGCACCGCCTCTTCCAGAAAGGCCACCACCTGCTCGTGCGGTCCGCCGCCAGAGGGATAGACATCAGCCAGCCGCAGCGTCAGCGCCTCGTTGCCGGTGCTGAGATCGGCGTTCTCGTAGCGGTGCAGCAGTTCCAGCGCCAGCGGCAGCGCCACCTGATTGGCGAACTGCCGGCGCAGCACCCGGTCGCGCTCGGCCTGATCGCCGCGATTCGCGCCCAGCAACCGGGCCAGCAATTCCTCCGGGTTGGCCGCGCCGCTCCGGCGGATGGCGTCCAGCAGCGCCGGCAGCACGTTGCGCTCGATCAGCCCGCACAGCACGTCGTCGCCGGCGATATTGAAGCCTTCGCGGAATTCCTGAGTCGGCTTGACCGCCGTACCGCCTTCCAACTGGTAGGTGGTCACGATCAAATCGGTGGTGCCGCCGCCGATGTCGATGCTGGCCAGCCGCAGACAGGGCAGTTCGCCATAACCTTCGCGCACCCGGCCGAACACCTGGAAGAACAAGGCGGCGTCGCCCTGGAAGTTGTGCTTGACCTCGTTGTACAGAAACACGATCTGGGTGCCGGTGGCCTCGTCCCATTGCAGAAAGGGTTCCGGCGCCTGGCTCTCGTCCAGTCCCAGCGCCCGCCAGCTCAGGCGGATGGCGGTTCCCACCCGGCGGGCGAACAGCTTGCGCTCGGCCAGCGGCATGGCGGTCGGCATGGTCAGAATCGCCCGCCGCAGCCGGCGCGGGGCGTCGGAATAGACCCGCTCGTAGCGGCGGGCCGGCGAGTTGATCTGCACGAAAGCCTGCAACAGCACCTCGGCGACGAAGAAGCTCATCAGCGCGCCGCGCGCGAACAGCGCGGTCACGGCGGGCGGTTCGCCGGCGGCCAGCTCCTCGCCGTCCTCGCGCAGGTAGCCGACGAACGGACCAGTGGTGACCGGGCCGCTGTCGCCGCCGCCGCCCGGACCGGCGTTGAACCGCCAGGCGTGATGGCGGGGATCGGTATCCCACAGATAGCGCTTGGGGCTGGACAGACCGGTGTTGCCTTCCGCGCCGTGGCTGAAATAAGACAGCGCCTGGGCCTCGAAGCCGACCCGGGTCACCGTCGGCCACAGGAAGGCGCTGGCCCGACCGCTGCGGCGCGACAGCTTCTCGTCGCCGAAGGTACCGCGGACGAACTCGACCCGGCTGGGGAAAGGTTCGTCGTAGCCCTGCTCGGGATGGCTCAGATCGCGCAATTCCAGCCGGTAGCTGTCGTTCATGTCCACCGGGTCGTCGCCGCTGGTTTCCATCAGCATCCCACAGGTGCGGGAGTTGCCGATGTCCAGCACCAGATCCACGTTCACCGGCCGGTTGAGCCGGGCGGTCGGCCCCTCGTCCACGAAGGTGAAGCGCAAGCGCGGCGGCTGGATCGCCCGGTTGAGCAGCGTCAGCACGGTCAGACCAGCCGCTGCCGCATCCGGACTCTTGCGCAATTCGGCTTCATCCACCCGGCGCGGGGCGCGGCGGCGCAGTTCGAAGGCATGAAACCGCTGGTAGAGCCATTCCCGCACCCATTCCTGCTCCAGGAACCAGCCGGTATCGGCCTCGGCGTCGCTCAGGGCGAATTCCTCGCCGGACTGCATGTCCAGCGGACTGGGGGCGAGGTAGGGCCGGCCCTCGCGGGTCGGCAGCAGTTGGGTGTCGAAGGCCAGGGTGACGCGGTGGGTGTGGCCCTCGGCGTCGGGCGCCGGCAGTTCGACGATACGCGCCCGCGCCCAGTTGGTCGGCCCCTGATCGAACAGGTGATGACCATCCGGGCGCGGCTCCCGCACCCGCAGGAACGGAATGGGAATCCAGGCGCCATCGAGGATGCCGGCGGCCTTGGCGGCGTTCAGCGAATAAACCTGTTCCGGTTTGACCGCCCGGCCGTCCTGGGTCACGAACTGGCCGCTGGCGTCGTCGGCGTACAGCGCGGTCAGGATGGCGCGGCCATCGGTCCCCGTTTCGGTAAGAAAGGCCCGCGATACCCGTATCTCGTTGAGATTGAAACCGAAATCCAGAAACTGGATCGCGGTGTTCGGAATCAGGTTGATAAGCGGGCCGAATTTCTTGAGTTTCGCCAGCATGTTTCCCACCTTCGCGTCGTGTTCCGTTGGTTCCATACCTTCCATTCTACCGCCCATTTTCGCTCCTGCCCCGGAAAATGGCGCGCGCCGGCCACGACCGATGGAGTTATCCCAGGATTTGGTTGACCGGCCTTATTTGCGGTTGGGACGGCAATGAGACGGTGGGGATGGGCTGGCGCAAAGTGACGATCTACCTGGTGGAGGATTGAGCAATGGCTTCCAAGCAAATATTTTAGGAGGGAAAAAAACCGAGAAAATTTGCACTTTTGTATAAAATTGGTATAAGTATGACTAGCAAGCTTTGCGAAATTTAAGCTTTTTGTATTTATTTTGTCCAACTATTGACCACATCTCGAAGCGCGGAGAGTCTCCGACATGATGAAGGTAAACCATGGCCACCATGGCCTGCCCGGCGAAGGACTGGTCCCTATCCGCACCGTATCCAGTCTGACCGGCGTGAACTCGGTGACGCTGCGCGCCTGGGAACGCCGCTACGATTTGGTCAAACCGGTGCGCACTCCCAAGGGTCATCGCCTGTACACCATGGCCGACGTGGACCTGATCCACCAAGTGGTGACGCTGCTGGACAACGGTATGTCCATCGGCCAGGTGCGGCAAGTGCTGGACGCCGAACCGGCGCGGCCCGAACCGGCATGGGAACCCGCTTTCGACGCAGGTCCCTGGCTGAACTATCAGGACCGGTTGCTGCGGGCCATCGCCGCCTTTGACGACGGGGAACTGCACGAGGTCTACAACGAAGTCCTCTCGCTCTATCCGGTGGATATCGTCACCAGCCGGCTGATCGTGCCACTGCTAAGGGAACTGGGCGAGCGCTGGACCCAGGGACTGGGCAGTATCGCCGAGGAGCATTTTTTCAGCGTGTTCCTGCGCAACAAGCTGGGCGCGCGCTTCCATCATCTGAACCGCGACCGGCGGGGACCGAGGTTGCTGGCGGCCTGCATGCCCGGCGAGCAGCACGAGGTCGGCCTGCTGCTGTTCGCGCTGGCGGCGCTGGATCGGGATTACCGGGTGGTGATGCTGGGACCGAACACCCCGTTGTCGGAACTGCCGCCGGCGGTCGAGCGGGCCGCGATCCAGGCCATCGTGCTGTCGGGATCGGCGGATATCGTCGCCACGGTGATCGAACGGGACTTGCCCGCCCTGTGCCGGGTGGTCGCGACGCCGGTATTCGTCGGCGGCCAGGTAGTCGGCCGCTATCCCGACGCGATCACCGCCGCTGGCGCGATTCCGCTGGGCGATGATCTGAACCTGGCGCTGCGTGGGATTGACGCGACACTGGTTCGCCGCTGATGCTGGCCCGCCACTGATCCTGAATCTCCACGATCTCCTGTTCTTCTTCGCCGCCCTGGAACACGTCGTTCCAGGCCACGTACAGCAACGCCCCCAGATAGACCGGCAGCGGCAGCGCCAACACTTGGGCGGGGATGGAAAACAGCTCGAAGAACGGCAGCGCCAGCAAGGCCAGTCCGGCCAGGCCCAGGGGCGGAAACAGCCAGGGATTGAGCTGCATCGCCAGCGCGCTGCGCCGCCAGCACACCGACAGCGGCAGTTCGCGAAACAGTTGCAGCGGGATTGCAAACCAGGCCAGCAACACCTGCAGGATCAACAGCACGCTACCCAAGACGCTGAGCTGCGTCCCCAGCACCGTGCCCGCGACGCCAAAGTTGACCGGTGGCGGCGGTGAGGAACCGTTGACGGCGGCGAGATCGGCGGGCAGCAACTGATCCTGCACCCAATAGGCCAGCAGATAACCCTGCAACAACAGCACGAACAGGAACAGCGTGGTACGGGCGAGCGCCTTGAGGGCGGTCCCGTTGAACCACTGGCGGGCGGCGGGCAGCTTCTTGCGATTGGCGGCGCGGGCCAGTCCGCAGGCCAGCGTCACCGTCAGGCTCAGCGGCAGGCCGTAGCAGAGCACGATGACGAACAGAGCGGCCCAACCACTGGCCGGCGGCATCCACCATTCCCAGATCGGCAGCACCAGCAGCAGGGCGGTGCCCGCCGGCGCGAACAGGGCCACGGCCACGAACAGTCCCGGCCGCCGCCACATCAGTTGCCACGCCTGCATCAGCCAATCCCGGCCATCGCGCGGGGTCAGCACCCGCGGCCCGAAACCATGCATATCCGCTATCCGGTTGGAACATCGGCGGCTAGTTTAACCGTTATGCGCCGCATCGCCACATCTTGCCACCTGGCGGCGCTTCCGGACCGCGCCAAGCCCCCTCCCGGCAAACCGCTCCGCCGTCGCCAGCGCCCACCCGCGCGCGTCAATGGCGATGAACGCCGGAATAGTCCGGCTCGTTCCCTGCTTTCCACTTGATGTTGCAACCCATGCTGGGCTTCTGGTCGGTCGGAACCGACCCACCCGCCAGCACCGCATCCGCCGCCGCGCGCAAATCCGAACCGGTTACCGGTGTCTCGTTACCCGGCCGACTGCCGTCGAACCGGCCGCGATAGATCAGCTTGCGACCCGCGTCGAACAGGAAGAAATCCGGGGTGCAGGCGGCGTGATACGCTTTGGCGACCGCCTGGGTCTCGTCGTACAGGTACGGAAAGGGGTAGTCGAACGCCCGGACTTCCTCGACCATCCTCGCCGGGCTGTCGTTGGGATAGTTCGCCACGTCGTTGGCGTTGATGGCGTTGATGGCCAGTCCCCGGGATTGATAATCCCGCGCGAACTGAAGCAAACCCTGGCGGATATGTTTGACAAACGGGCAATGGTTGCACATGAAAATCACCAACAGGACCGGCGCGTCCCGGAAGCGATCCAAGGACACGGTCGCGCCGGTGGCGGGTTCGGGCAGGCTGAACGCCGGCGCTGGCGTACCCAGGGCAAGCATGGTGGAAGCGGTTTGGGCCATGGTCGGCGCCTCAAGGATTGGCAAGGGTTGGAATACCACGATACGAACTGTTCGCCATGACCGTCGCCGCGCCGGATCGCACACAGCTCTGGCCGAACCAAGCCGGCCGGCCATGGTCAATCCCGACGAATTCGACGGTTTTTTCGCGGATCTTGCTAACTTTGATTGAGGAGAGCTTTCGATGCAACGACTCAAAACGCCCCTTTGGTCCAGCGCGGCCCTTGGCTTGTTGTGGGGCGCGCTGGCCCAAGCGGCGGACTATCCCGACTTTGTCACCCTGGTCGAACAGTACAGCCCGGCGGTAGTCAGCATTCAGACCAAGGCTGAAACCAAGCAAAAGGATCCGTTGGGACGCGGCCACCCGTCCATTCCCGAAAACAGCCCGTTCCACGACTATTTCAAGAAGTTCTTCGAGCAAATGCCGGACATGCCCTCCCGCCCGCAGTCCTCGGTCGGTTCCGGTTTCATCATCTCGGCGGATGGTTACATCGTCACCAACGCCCATGTGGTCGACGAGGTGGATAGCATCGTGGTTGGCCTGAGCGACCGTAGCGAACTGGCCGCCCAGGTCGTCGGCAAGGACCGCCGCAGCGACATCGCCCTGCTCAAGATTAAACCCGAGGTCACGCTGCCCGCCGTCAAAATCGGCGACACCAGCAAAGTCAAGGTCGGCCAATGGGTACTGGCCATCGGCTCGCCGTTCGGTTTCGAGCGCACCGCCACCCAGGGCATCATCAGCGCCCTGGGCCGCAGCCTGCCCAGCGACAACTACGTGCCCTTCATTCAGACCGACGCCGCCGTCAATCCCGGCAATTCCGGCGGACCGCTGTTCAATCTCAACGGCGAGGTGATCGGCGTCAATTCGCAGATTTACAGCCGCTCCGGCGGCTATCAGGGCGTGTCCTTCGCCATTCCCATCGACGTCGCCATGGAAGTCGTGGACCAGCTCAAGGCTGGCGGCAAGGTGGCGCGCGGCTGGCTGGGCGTGCTGATTCAGGAAGTCACCCCGGAACTGGCGCAATCCTTCGGCCTCGACAAACCCCATGGCGCCCTGGTCGGCCAGGTGATGGCCGATGGCCCAGCCCAGAAAGCCGGGGTCAAGGCCGGCGACATCATTGTCGCTTTCAACGGTCAGCCGGTGCGGACCTCCAGTGACCTGCCCCTGATGGTCGGCCGCACCCGCCCTGGCGTCAGCACGCCACTCACCGTGATTCGCGATGGCAAGGAGCAGGCTCTGACCGTCCAAATCGCGGAGCTGCCCGAGGACACCAAGCTGCAACAGGCCATCGCCGAACCGCCTACCCACAACCGGCTCGGCCTGATCGTGACCGAACTGCCCGCTGGCAAGCGGAAACAGGGCGATCCAGGCGTACTGGTCAAGGATGTCGATGAAGGTCCGGCCGCCAGCGCCGGCATTCGTCCGGGCGACATCATCGCCCGCGTCAACAATGTCGAGATCACCAATACCGACCAATTTGCTGACTTGGTGAAAGGGTTGCCGACTGGCCGGCCGATCCCGGTGCTGATCAAGCGTGACAACGGCGCGCTATTTCTGGCGTTAACGCTCTCCGACAAGGAGTAAGCGGTTCGGCGGCGTCGGCGAGGCGTCGGCGAGACCACGGCGAACGTTCACAGACGCCGCGCTTAAACGCTACAATAGCGCTGTTTTTCGCACCGGGAGCGCGCCCGCCCGTGATGGGTGGGCAGCGCCGTTTCGGTTACCACATCGGCTTCCGCATCCGTGGGAGCCGCACCATCGTCAAGGGGGTTTTCCGTGCTCGAAACCTATCGCCAACAAGCCGCCGAACGCACCGCCCAAGGCATTCCAGCGTTGCCGCTGAGCCCGCAGCAGACTGCCGATCTGGTCGTGCTCCTTAAAAATCCGCCCAAGGGCGAGGAAAACTTCCTGCTGGATCTCATCACCCACCGGGTACCGGCGGGCGTGGATCAGGCCGCCTACGTCAAGGCCGCCTTCCTGGCCGCCGTCGCCAAGGGCGAGGCCCAATCGCCGCCGATCTCCCGGGTGCGCGCCACCGAACTGCTGGGCACCATGCTGGGCGGCTACAACATCCAGCCGCTGATCGATCTGCTGGACGACGCCGAATGCGCGCCCGCCGCCGCCAAGGCGCTGTCGAACACCCTGCTGATGTTCGACTACAAGCACGGCGTCAAGGAGAAGGCCGATGCCGGCAACGCTCTCGCCAAACAGATCATGCAGTCCTGGGCCGAGGCCGAATGGTTCACCAGCCGCGGCAAGGTGCCGGAGAAGATCACCGTCACCGTGTTCAAGGTGCCCGGCGAGACCAATACCGACGATCTCTCCCCCGCCCCCGACGCCTGGAGCCGCCCCGATATCCCGCTCCATGGATTGGCGATGCTGAAGATGGCCCGTCCCGGCATCGAACCCGACGAGTCCGGCAAGATCGGCCCGTTGAAGCTGATCGAAGCGCTCAAGGCGAAAGGCCATCCGGTCGCCTACGTCGGCGACGTGGTCGGCACCGGCTCCAGCCGCAAGTCCGCCACCAACTCGGTACTGTGGTGGACTGGCTATGACATTCCCTTCGTGCCGAACAAGCGTTACGGTGGCTACTGTCTTGGCGGCAAGATCGCTCCGATCTTCTTCAATACCCAGGAAGACGCCGGCGCCCTGCCGATCGAATGCGACGTATCCAAAATGAACATGGGCGATGTCATCGACATCTACCCCTACGCCGGCAAAATTGAGAAGAACGGCGCGGTCATCGCCACCTTCGAGTACAAGTCCGACGTGCTGCTGGACGAAGTGCAGGCCGGCGGGCGCATCAACCTGATCATCGGACGCGGCCTGACCGACTGGGCGCGCGAGGTGATGGGCCTCAGCCCCTCGGCGATCTTCCGCCGCCCGGTGGTGCCGCGGAGTTCCAGCAAGGGCTTCACCCTGGCGCAGAAGATGGTGGGCAAGGCGTGTGGCGTTGCGGGCATCCGCCCCGGCACCTACTGCGAGCCGAAGATGACCACGGTCGGTTCCCAGGACACCACCGGCCCGATGACCCGCGACGAACTGAAGGATCTGGCCTGCCTGGGCTTCTCCGCCGACCTGGTCATGCAGTCGTTCTGCCACACCGCCGCCTATCCCAAGCCGGTGGACGTGAAGACCCACCACGATCTGCCCGATTTCATTTCCAGCCGCGCCGGCGTGGCGCTGCGCCCCGGCGACGGCATCATCCACTCCTGGCTGAACCGGATGCTGCTGCCCGACACGGTCGGCACCGGCGGTGACTCGCACACCCGCTTCCCCATCGGCATCAGCTTCCCGGCCGGTTCGGGGCTGGTCGCGTTCGCGGCGGCGACCGGCTCGATGCCGCTCGACATGCCGGAATCGGTGCTGGTGCGTTTTAAAGGTCAGATGCAGCCCGGCATCACCCTGCGCGATCTGGTCAACGCCATTCCCTACGCCGCGATTCAGAACGGGATGCTGACGGTGGCGAAGGAAGGCAAGCAGAACATCTTCTCTGGCCGCATTCTGGAAATCGAAGGGCTGCCCGATCTGAAGGTGGAACAGGCCTTCGAGTTGTCCGACGCCTCCGCCGAGCGCTCCGCCGCCGGTTGCACCGTGCGGCTGAACAAAGAACCGATCATCGAATATTTGAACAGCAACATCACCCTGCTCAAGTGGATGATTGCCAACGGCTATCAGGATCCCAAGACGTTGGAGCGTCGCATCAGGGGCATGGAGGAATGGCTGAAGAAGCCGACACTGATGGAAGCGGATGCAGACGCCGAATATGCGGCAGTGATCGAGATCGACATCAGCGCGATCAAGGAACCGCTGCTGGCCTGCCCCAACGATCCCGACGATGTCAAAACCCTGGCTGACGTGGCTGGCGTCAAGATCGACGAGGTGTTCATCGGCTCGTGCATGACCAACATCGGCCACTATCGCGCCGCCGGCAAGGTGCTCAACGGCCAGGCCAACATCCCGACCCGGCTGTGGATTTCGCCGCCGACCAAGATGGACGCCCATCAGTTGAGCGAGGAAGGCTATTACGCGATTTACGGCGCGGCCGGGGCGCGGATGGAAATGCCGGGCTGTTCGCTGTGCATGGGCAACCAGGCGCGGGTCGCCGACGGCGCGACGGTGGTGTCCACCTCGACCCGCAACTTTCCCAACCGGCTGGGTAAGGGCGCCAATGTGTACCTGAGTTCGGCGGAACTGGCGGCGGTCTGTGCCCTGCTGGGCAAAATCCCGACCTTTAACGAATACATCCGGTATATGGGCGAAATCGGCGCCAAGGGCGCCGAGATCTACCGCTACCTGAACTTCGATCAGGTGGCGGAGTATCGCGAAGTGGCCGATACGGTGAAGCTGGCTGCGTGATGGGTTAATCTGAAACCCCGGCGCAATCCGGGGTTTTTGCAAAGTGTGGTGAAACCGCCACCGTTTCCGCGAAATCCGACTTGCCGCCGCAAGCCGCCGAGTCCTGTTGGTGCGGGTTGAGAGCCTGGATCGAGTAGCGCGGCGGGTGGCAATGGCAATATACCCGCATGATCGATCCGGCCCGCGTCGCTCGCCGCTGATTGGCAATCACGATCACTACATGGTGGCTACTCTCAATGGATGGTGAGGCCGAAGCCGCGCAAGCCGCCACGACCTTTCCCCCATCCCGGGCTTGCCCCGACAACAAGGCCCATCACCCCCAATAGCCCGTCCTTGGCTGCGCCCACAGAAGGGATATGAAAAAAACCTACACTTGCAAGCCCTTCGCAAGAGGGGCGATTCAACCCGGACCGCCGGTGTCTTGGTTCCCCCTTTATGATCTTCAACGAAATAATCCGGTAGCCGTCGGGATCAAACCACCCCGGCGCTTCGCGCCACCCCTCCTTGAAAAGGAGGGGAAACATACCCGATTGATTGCTGAAAGATCATTAATGGGGGTGGCGCGTAGCACTGGGGGGATCGGTGGGAGGAAAGCCGGATGCTGACCGCGCTGCTGTGCCTTGGCGCGGTGCTGCTCGACCGCTGGCAAGGCGAGCCGCGCCACTGGCATCCGCTGGTGGGCTTCGGTGGGCTGGCGCAACGGGTGGAGGCGTTCGGCTACGGTCCGCCGGAATCGAGCGCCGAGGCGCGGCGGGCGCGCGGCAGCGGCGCGGTGATCCTGCTGCTGGTTCCGTTCACCGTCGCCGCCTGGTTGTTGTCCGTCATTCCATTGCTGGGCTTGGCGGTGGCGCTGGGCCTGCTGTATCTGGCTATCGGCGCGCGTAGTCTGGCGGAACACGCCGAAGCGGTGGCCGTGGCGCTGCAAGCGGGCGATCTGCCCTTGGCGCGTCAACAGGTCGGCAGGATCGTCAGCCGCGACACGGCCGATCTGGACGAGGAGCAGATCAGCCGGGCCACGGTGGAATCGGTGCTGGAAAACGGTTGCGACGCGATTTTCGGCGCGCTGTTCTGGTTCGTGTTTGCGGGCGCGGCGGGCGCGACGCTGTACCGGCTGGCCAATACCCTGGATGCGATGTGGGGCTACCGGACCCCGCGCTACCGCGACTTCGGCTGGGCGGCGGCGCGGCTGGACGATCTGCTCAACTGGCTGCCGGCACGCTTGACCGCCCTGGGCTATACGCTGTGCGGGTCGCAACCGGCCTTGGCTTGGCGCTGCTGGCGGGAGCAGGCGCCGGGCTGGAAAAGTCCCAATGCCGGTCCGGTCATGGCGGCGGGCGCCGGCGCGCTGGGCTTGGCGCTGGGCGGGCCGGCCCGCTATCACGGTAAATGGCAACAGCGCCCGGCACTGGGCGAGGGTCTGGCCCCGCGCGCCGAGGATATTGGCCGGGCGGTGGCGCTGGTGCGGCGGACGCTGTGGCTGTGGTTGGGTGCGATCGCGCTGGGAGGGCTGGCCCTTGCTTGAGCATGGCGGCGGCTTGCGGGCGGCGGTGGTTCGTTACGGCATTCCGCTGAGCGACTGGCTGGATTTGTCCACCGGCATCAACCCCCAGGGCTGGCCGGTTCCACCGGTCCCGGCGACAGTCTGGCAGCGCCTGCCGGAAGCGGAGGATGGGCTGGAAATGGTGGCGGCGGCCTGTTACGGCGCGGAATCCCTGCTGCCGGTGGCCGGTTCGCAGGCGGCGATACAGGCCTTGCCGCTGTTGCGCGAACCGGGCCGGGTCGGGGTATTGAGTCCCAGCTACGCCGAACATGCCCATGCCTGGCGGCGGGCCGGGCATCAGGTTGAAGCCTTGGCGGTCGAGAGTTTGGACGCGGCGCTGGATCGGCTGGACGCCCTGGTGCTGGTGCATCCCAACAATCCCACCGGCGTTCGGTTTCCGCCGGAGTTGCTGCTGGACTGGCGGGCGCGGCTGGCGGAGCGGGGTGGCTGGCTGGTGGTGGACGAGGCGTTCATGGACGCTACCCCGGCGGCAAGCCTGGCGAGTCATGCCGGCTTGCCGGGATTGATCGTGCTGCGCTCGCTGGGCAAATTCTTCGGACTGGCCGGGGCGCGGGTCGGGTTCGTGCTGGCGGAGCCGGCGGCGCTGGAGCGCTTGCATGAACAACTGGGGCCGTGGACGGTCGGCGGTCCCAGCCGCTGGGTGGCGATGCGGGCCTTGAGCGACCGCGCCTGGCAGGCGGAGACGCGGACTCGCCTCGACCAGGCGGGGAACCGACTGGCGGATCTGTTGAAGCGGCAACGGTTGCCGGTGGCCGGCGGCACCGGACTGTTTCAATGGATGCCGTTGCCGGATGCGGCATTCTGGCAGGATGCCCTGGCGCGACGCGGCATTCTGGTCCGGCGCTTTACCGATCCGCCGGGATTGCGGTTCGGGTTGCCGGGCGGGGAACCGGCCTGGCGGCGGTTGGAACTGGCGCTGGCCGAGACGCGCGCCGAGCGGTCGCGGTGATTCCGAACGCCTTGCAAATCCATCCAAATCTATCCTCGATGACAAATCCAACATGATGGCGAATTCAGCTCCGGCGCAACCGCCGGTCGGTGAGGTGTACCTGGTGGGGGCCGGTCCCGGCGATCCCGAACTGTTGACTCTGAAGGCGCTGCGACTGATGCGGCAGGCCGACGTCGCGGTGTACGACCGCTTGGTCGGCGTGGAAATTCTGGGGCTGCTGGAGCCTCGGGTCGAACGCATTTTCGTCGGCAAGGAGCCGGATCACCACACCCTGCCGCAGGACGAGATTAACCGGCTGCTGGTGGATCTGGCCTTGCGGGGCAAGCGGGTGTTGCGGCTCAAGGGCGGCGATCCGTTCATCTTTGGGCGTGGCGGCGAGGAGATCGAAACACTGATGGCGGCGGGGATTCTCTTTCAGGTGGTGCCTGGCGTGACTGCCGCCGCTGGTTGCGCGGCCTACGCCGGCATCCCGCTGACCCACCGCGATTACGCCCAGGCCTGCGTGTTCGTGACCGGCCATCTCAAGGACGGCGCGCTGGATCTGAACTGGCCGATGCTGGCGCAACCGCGCCAGACCGTGGTGTTCTACATGGGGCTGAAGAGCGTCCGCCACATCTGCGACAAGCTGCGCGAACACGGCTTGGCCGCCACCATGCCGGTGGCGCTGGTGGAGCAGGGCACTACCCCCCAACAGCGGGTGTATTACGCCACGCTGGCCACGCTGACGGAGGTCGTTGGCGGCGCCGACGTCCGCTCGCCGGCGCTGCTGATCGTCGGCGAGGTGGTGAAGCTGCATCCGCAACTGTCCTGGTTCCAACCGGCTACTGTTTTGTAACCGTCGCTTACGGCCCTTTACCGTCCGCGGAAGACAGCTTTCGGGGCTGGGTCGATGTGGGCCGGGGCGGGCTGGAAGGTTGGGTTGGGTTTGGCCAGCGGCCCTGGACGCAGGGGTGCGGGAGACATGGGCTGGCGGCACGTTGGCCACGGCTCGCACGGCCAGTGATGCGGCGGATCTGGCGGATAGGGCCGGGGATATGGGTACGGATAGGGATAGGGTGGCGGATAGCCGAGAATGACGTTGTCGCCATCGTCGTTTTCTTGTTGCTGCTGCTGTTGCAATTGCTGGCTCAACAGAGCGTTCTGTAACTGTTGGTTCTCCTGTTCCAGATTGCGGATAGCCTGTTCCCGCCGTGCTTGTTCCGTCGCCCGCCGCTCCTGGGCCATTTGTTCGGACAGCGCGTTGAGGCGCGCGATGTCGGCGGCCGAATCGGCGTTGACCGGCGCGGCTGGCGGTGGCGGGGCGATATCGAGGGTTTGCACCGGGGTCGCATCGTCCGGTTTTTTCTGGCCATAGTGGACCTGGCCGCTGGCGTCGGTCCATTTGTAAACTTGTGCTTCGACGATACCGACGCCGGTCGAGAGCAGCAAGGCAATGATCGCAAAGGGTAGCCGCTGGCCGTTCATGGTCGGCTCCTTGGGTGGAATCCGAATGGGTTTGAACACTAAAAGTCTGTCGGGTTCAATCGGTTGACCAAGTCAGCCGGGACGCTGGACCGATAGTCCATGAGCGCGGCATGGTGAGTCCGAGCCATAGTCGTTAGTGCGTCAAGCGAAGCTTGACGCTTCTTGCAGGGTGAAAGTCCCTGTCGGGTAAGGAGTAGCCATCCACCCGTATCGAGTCTTGCGCGGCTGGCGGAGCGGTCACGGCGGGGATTATAACCTGCGTGATTCGCGAACAAGAGTCGTGAAGCGTAGACCGAGAAACCGATAGGCCAGAGGGAGGTCGCACCCTCCTGAAGCGATTTCAGCCTCGTTAAAAGCATCCATACCGGTGGCCACGTTGTTAACGAAACGGAAGCCCACACAGAGGAATCGGTAGCGGATATGATGATCGAGATCGTGTGGCACTGCTGGGAAACCAGGCAGCGAACGGAGAATACAAACATCGATCTTAGGTATCCGCACGGCGAGATTCCCGAAGGCCGGACGGGGTCCGAGCGCCTGGCATGTCGGCAGAGAAGCGTCAGGAACTTGAGAGGCCTCATGGGTTCCTGGAAAGCAACAAGGTATACGGTTATTGAGACACCGAAGGGGAAACCCAGAAACGGAATTAGACCGGAACCTGAAGGGGCTTTTATGCAGGTAAGTTTGGCCAACTGAAAGAAGGCGGACTGAAAACTCATGGGGAGTCAGACTGACTCATAGTACTCCGAGCGTGGGAAAGCCACGTACCAGGGGAAGGGGTCAGCAAAATCGCGTAGCCTGCAAAGGAAACACGTACCGGACCTGTCGAGCTGGAGCATACGATGCCAACCTCACTGCGGGGAATAGCGGATAAAGCGGCACGAGACAAAACTCATGCCTTCCAAAACCTCATACAACTGCTAACGATTGAATTTCTGCTGTACTGTTGGCGCTTTGTCAACCGACGAGCAGCGGCGGGTGTGGACCGGGAGAGCGCGTATCACTACGCGCAACATCTGGAAAACAATCTGGCCGAACTGGCGGCCAGTGTGAAGGGTGGATGGTATCGAGCGAAGTTAGTACTGAGAAAGTATATTCCGAAGCTGAATGGAAAATGGCGACCTTTAGGGATTCCGGCGACGGCGGATAAAGTGTTACAAATGGCCGTGGCTAAGATTCTTGAAGCGATTTATGAACAGGATTTTCTCGCCAACAGCTTTGGGTATCGACCCGGAACCGGGGCGCACTCAGCGATCAAGGAATTATCCGCGGTGTTGCGGGAAGGACGCTATCGGTGGGTGGTTGAAGCGGATATCAAAGGCTTCTTCGATCATATTGACCATAGCCGATTGATGGACATGCTGAGACAGCGTATTGATGATCGGCCGTTCCTGAATCTGATCCAGAAATGGTTGAAAGCAGGGATATTGGATACCGATGGACACGTCATACACCCGATAACGGGTACCCCGCAAGGAGGCATCGTTTCGCCGATCTTGGCGAACGTGTATCTGCATCATGCTTTAGATGTGTGGTTTGAGAATATCATGAAACCACAGTGTCAGGGTTCAGCGTATCTCTGTCGATATGCCGATGACTTTGTCTGTGCGTTTGAAGACGAGAGCGATGCGCGACGCTTTTATCAGGCGTTGCCAGAGAGACTGGCGCAGTACGGATTGGAAATCGCAGCGGAAAAGACGAATCTGATCCGATTTGACCAAGCCGCCAAGACCCGTTTTGACTTCCTGGGTTTTGAGTTTCGCTGGGGACTGAACCGCTGGCGTCGACCGGTGCTGAAACGGCGCACGGCGCGGAACAAGTACCGTGCGTCAATAGCCAGTTTTAGGCAATGGTTTCAAACCCATTGCTCATTGCCGAAAGCCGAATTGTTTGCGAAACTCAACGTCAAACTGCGGGGATACTGGAATTATTATGGCATCCGGGGAAACTATGAAAGCCTCAGTGATTATTTTTACCAGATCACGCGAGAGCTTTTTAAGGGACTCAACCGACGCAGCCAGCGAAAAAGTTATACGTGGGCAGGGTTTAGGGCATTGCTCAAGGAATTTCCGCTGAGGAAACCGCGCATCTGTCATGCTTTCTAAGACAAAAGCCGTGTGCGAAGCGAGCGATTTTGAGGAGCCCAGTGCGGTAATTCCGCACGCCGGGATCTGTGAGGGGGCAGTCGGGCAACCGGCTGTCCTACCTCGATG
>JBATNZ010000255.1:0-18543 GCA_049290615.1 Candidatus Contendibacter sp. | reverse complement strand
CTTTCTCCGTGAGGCCTAACGGGGCGGCGGATAAGCCGCGCAGGGCGGGAGAGCCGAAGGCTTTTCCGCCCGGAGTCGGCTTGATCCGCTGGTTGTGCGGCGCGAAGCGCCAAACAAGCAGCGGATGTTTATCCGCCGCCCCGTTGTCGCGGGCGCGAAGCGTCCGCGACAACGGGGTGAATGACCGGCAAGCGCCGAAGGCGATTGGCCGGTCCATTCACTTGTTCGGCCTCTTCTTGTTTCCCAAGGGGCATAAAGGTCGACCTGCAATGGGGTGGAGAGCTATCAAATCGCCCCCATCGAGGCAGGCCTGACTTCCAGCCCGTTGTTACTCCCATTCGTGAACACCCCACAGAACATGTTGACGCGAATGACTTAAAGGCATCGGCATAACGGGAGCAGTGACGGTTGTCATAGAGTCTCCCGCAGATCCATGACGTGAAGACCGAGCGCGCTGAGTTCGCCCGCGTTGATGGCAGCATCCGTCGGAATGCACAGGAAAAGACGATCGCGGGCGCGGCTTAAGGCAACGTAGGTGAGGCGTTTCTCCTCATCTGCCGGGGCGGTCGAGGGATGCGTGATATGCCGGACGCGGTCGGCATCCTCGAAGTACACAGCGATGTTGTCCCCCTCGCTCCCTTTCGCCTGGTGAATGGTCCGCACATGACGCACCTCTTCCTGCAAACGAACCGATCCTGAGAGGTGCGAGTATGGCGTGGCCTCCGCGAACGTCTTGAACTTCCCAGCCTTTGCAGCGGTTAGGGTCACTGCCGGATACGCGGCCGCGACGCAGGTTCCGCAGCGGACGTACGCCTCAAGCAATGTGCCGGCGAAGATGGTGGTGTGGTTGGTCAGGAACTCCTGCAGCACGGTGACGGCGATTCCCTTCCGGTGGACGTCGCTCAGGTCCGTATCACACTTGAGGGGCTTTCTCACCCGCCCTTTCCGTCCGATGATCCGAGCCGCTTCTCGATGGGCGAGTGCGTACTGGCCGCGTTTCGCCAGTTCCGTCGCCGCAATGACGTGCTCCATGAATCGAGCACGTTCCGCATCGGCGTCGTAGAACGACCCCCACGGCTCCACGGTTCCGGGCGCGAGGGCCGATCGAACGCGGTGGGCATCCTTGTTCTTCCGCGTCAGCACGTAGAGGACGGCATCCGGCGCCAAGTCGGCACGAATGGCCGCGAGACTGCGATCGACCTCGCCGATGCACACCGTCACGGGTTGCCCCTCGACTTCACGGAAGCAATGTTGCCGTAGGCCGTCCGACCGCACGCGGTCGAGGATCGAGATAATGCGGCGCGTACTGCGGCGGTTGTGACGCATTGTCACGTCCAGGTAATCGGGCAGCGAGAACGACAGGAAATGCTCCGGGTGGGTGTCGAGGAAGCCGTAGATGGATTGTTCAACATCACCGATGACGCCGACCACTGTCCCTGCGCCGGCGAGCCACTGTACGACATTGGTCTGGATGGGCAGCGTATCCTGGAATTCGTCGATGAACAGATAGCGATAGCGGGCACTCAGGCACTGACAGAGGAGCGGATGCTCCTCGAGGATCCGGTATGCGAAGTAGAGGATGTCCTCGTGATCGACGATGCCCATGCTCCAGTATCGGCGTTTGTACTCGCGGAGGTTCGTGCTCGTGCAGATGGCGTTGAGCATCTTCCCCATGCGATCGAGCTTTCGCGGCTCAAGCGCCCAGACGCCGTCCACCGAACGCTGCCATACCAACTGACACAGCTTGTCCTTGAGAATGTCTCGCTGCTCCGCGAAGGTGTGCTGAAGGATTCTGGCCTGCCTAATGCTTCTCAGCCATTCGTCGAAGATGTTGTAGTTCAGGTGGTGTTCATCGTGACCGTCAACGGATGAGAACGCCGCGAGGGGTTGGCCGTCACTATCCCGCAGCAGGTGGAGGTACGGCCGGACGACGTTGCGGTAGAGGAAGCTGTGAATCGTGGAGACATCAACCTGAGTGGCGGCCGAACCGAGCCGAGTGACGATTTCATTCACAGCGACGTTTGTGTACGAGATGCACGCAATGCGGGATGCGGGAGAGAGCCGCTTGGATCTGGCAACGACCTGCTTGATGTGGTTCACGAGCCAGTGTGTCTTACCGGCCCCCGGCCCGGCCATGACGCGGAAATGGCGTTCGATGTCAGTGAGGAGCGTGCCGGAATCGATTTCCAGTTTCTCAGGCATGGGCACCCCCCGGCGTATCGAACACGCAGGTCCAGTGGATGGCGTCTTTGATGTAATCCGGACACACGAACGGCTTGCGGTCTGCCTCCGGCTTCGCGGCGTTCTCGCGGAGCTGCCGTTCCAGCACAAAGGCGTGTTCCCCCTTGGCATCTTCGGAACAGAGCAGGTAGCAGGTGGCGAACCGGTGCGTCGCTACGTCCGGACTAGCCGTCAGCGCATCAAGGGTGTCGGATCCGTCCCCTGCGAGCAGGGCTTGGAGGGGCGCCGGCACCGTCGCCGGGGTCTCTGCCAGGGCGCGAAGATCCGCCTCATGCTCGCAAGACGGCGTGACGAGGAGGGGGAGTTGCGCGTTCGCCAGGGCCAAGTCGTACTCCAGGGTCTTGGTGCCGACACAGATCTTTATATTTCCGGGCGATCGGTCTTGCATCGTCTGCAAATTGGTGACGACGCCGGACACGGGGAAGTAGTCGTAGGTGGTGCAGTCACGGTGCAAGACGTAAGGCCAGCATTTCTGACGCCGCGCGCCCTTGATCTTCTCCTTGCGAGCTGGATCAGCATCCACCATGCACGCGACGCGGCGGCACAGCGCATAGCGTCGGAGAGATTCGTCTTCCCCCGCGCCGAAGAGCGGCAGGAAATGCTTGAAGGTCACGCCCCCCACGGCAATGACCGCGACGTGGTGGTTTTCGATGGGACGACTGATGCATTGGGAAAAACAGGGAACGAGCAGTTGTTCCGCGATCCCTTCCACGAAGATGACGCCCTTCGCGAACAGCATGTTGGACTTGGTGGCATCCAGGTACCGTTCGACATAGTTGCGGGACGCTTTGCCTTCCGGGCTCTCGCCAAAAACGCGGGCGGGATAGGCGACGTGGACGCAGCCATCGGCTTCGGAGAGGCTCAAGCAGATGATGGGTTCAAGTCCCGCGGCAGCCGTGATGTGCGTCGAATGGGTCGTAAGGAATACCTGCCGACTGGTCTTCTCAGGGGAGAGCCGCTTCTGGATGTACTTAAGCAGCTTGTACTGGAGCGCCGGATGGAGGTGCGCTTCCGGCTCCTCGATGAGAAGCATGGGAAAGAGAACCGCATTCTGGCCCCGCCGAAGCACCGACGCCTTAAACTGCAAACTAGCCAAGAGCAGGGAGATGTAAACGAGGTTGTTGTATCCGAGACCGTTGTGGGTTGCGGGGACCGCGAACGGCGCCCGGTCGATGTAGAGACGGAGAGCGGCAATGAAGTCGTCTTCGTCGATGGCGTCGCGCAAGATCGGGGTCCCGCCGTCAGCCGCTCCCGTGTCCTTGGCGAGCTGGAAGAGTGCGTCCAGATTCATGCGGCCCGTGAGGTTGGAACGGGCATCCTGCGTCAGGGTGCGGAAATGGCGACGGCGTTCGAGGGTCTCGGCCTCGTCGGCATCATGGTCGAGCACCTGTCGAAGCATCGTGCGCAGCAGGGGATTCGTGCCTGCGAGCAGTTCGGATTCGGCGTCACGGATCGCATCGACGGTGTGGCAATCGAATCTCGCCAGACCGTCGGGCTCGGCCACGAGCCGATTTCCCGGGAGCCCGGCGAAGATGCGGGCGACGTACTTGGGGATGAACTGCTCTAGGACGCGGAAGAATTGGTCGCGGTCGGGCGCCGCCCCGCACGCTGCGGTAAACGCCGGAGCCTCTTCGTGGGGAAGGAAGAACTCGTAGGTGAGCTGCGCTTCCCAGGGGGCGTCCAACTTCGTAAGCCAGGTTGCGACGAGGGCCTTGTCGTCAATGGTATCGGCCGCTGACGACCGCAGGGTCGCGGTGACGGATATCGTTGGGGCTTTGGTGAAGTCGGCGATGCCCTGGTAGAAATCGGGGAGATCGGGGCGCAGACGACCGGAGCGGTCGAACACAAGCCGCAGCGCGCGTAGGAGGGCTGTCTTACCCGCGTTGTTCTCCCCCAGGATCACGTTGATCCCCGGTTGGAAGTCGACCGTCGTTTGGCGGAAGCAGCGGAGATTCGTGATGACGAGCTTGGCAATGTACATATGCAACCTCGATTGAGCGGGACACCATGGCTGATCGCGGCTCGGCCTCGACACGAGCGGCGCATCCGGCGTCTCGTCTGGGCAGTCCCACGCAAGTAAACATAACCCGCCAGGAAGTTCGAACTTGCGGGTTTGCCGCACTAGGCGGAACGGATAAACCGACAGTAGTAGTGCTTTCTAACGCGTTGTCCTCCGGTCTTTTTCGTGCCTAACGGGGCGGCGGATAAGCCGCGAAGGGCGGGAAAGCCGCGGGCTTTTCCGCCCGGAGTCGGCTTATCCGCGTGGTTGTGCGGCGCTTCGCGCCAAGCAACCTCGCGGATGCCATCCGCCGCCCCGTTGTCGCGGGCGTGAAGCGTCCGCGACAACAAGTGATTATGCGGTTCCCGCTTATCCAGCATAATCCGCCATCTTTGAAAATAAGCAATTGATTGTCCCAGCAATACTTCAGTCCGCTGAACGAAGTGAAGCGGATCATAGTTCAAACTATGGACTTTCAGTCCCACAACTTTCAGTCCGTGGCGAGTCCACGGATGGCGCTTTAGCGCCCAATCTATGCACTTTCAGTGCATAGTGGTTGAATTTTCCGCTTCTTAGCAGTCGCATAACATCCCTGCAAACCGAAGCCCTTCGCGCAATTTCAGGCAAATCACGCCAACCGCTCCACCTCGTAAACCCCGCCGATCACCACGTACTCGTCCTCGCCCTTCAACATCCCCGGCAACACCCGGTTGTAGAAAAACACCTTGGCCATGGGTACCCGCGTCCGCAGCAGGTGATCGCCAAATTCCTCGGCCCGCTCGCGCTGGACGCTGAAGGAACTGAGGTTGTTGAGCAACACGATCCACCGGCGACGGTCGAGCCTGGCGAGCATCTGGTCTTCGCTGAAGCGATTGAAGCCGCGATACAGGTTCAGGCACGTCGATTCCGGCTGCTGGCGGCGCAGTTCATACTGGCAATAGGCGTAGAGCAGGTCCAGTTGCGCTTCCAGGGCATTGGTGTTGTACAACCCCCGGCTGCACACCTCCAGAAAATGCTCGTAAGCGTCCTCGGTGCGATCGTCGAGCAGGCCGCCGTGATAGCGGGTTAGCAGGCCAAAACGCGATTCCACCCACGCCTTCAGCACCGCCCCTTCCTGGGTGTTGGGATCGAAAGCCCAGCCCCGCACCATGCGCAGATAATCCGCGCGTCCGCGCAACTTGGGCCGACCTTGCCGCGCGCCCGTCGAACGGTCCGGCGTCAGGCCCGCTTCCTCCAGCGCCTCCAGCCGGAAATGTACGGTCATGTAATCCATGAACCGCCGCGCCCGCTCGGCGGGTTCCGCCAATGATTCCAACATCTGGAACAGATGGGCGTGCAGCTCCGCCACGCCATCGAGCAATAGCGGCGTCGGATGGCGCTGGAAGGTCAGGCCACCCAGGATCGCCGCCGGCAGACTGCATCGGTTGATCGGGAGATAGGCGCTCTTGGGCAGGCGCGGACCCCAGTTGAACGCCACGACGGAATTGTCATCAACCCGACAAGCAGCCGCGTTTGTCATCTATGCAACCCACCATTCAGGTAACCGTTTAAAAAAATATTATTAAAAACAAATTATTATCCAATGCATCTCCTTGGCACGGCGCTTGAACCGGGGTTTGGTGAACGCAAGGTTCCTATTAAGCGACAGGAGAGCAATTCCATGGCGATGATACGTCAATGCGCGATTTACGGGAAAGGCGGCATTGGTAAATCCACGACTACCCAGAATCTGGTTGCCGGCCTCGCCGCCGAAGGCAAGAAAATCATGATCGTCGGTTGTGATCCCAAGGCCGACTCCACCCGGCTGATTCTGCACGCCAAGGCCCAGAATACCATCATGGAAATGGCGGCGGCGGCGGGCACCGTCGAAGATCTGGAGCTGGATGAGGTTCTCAAAGTCGGTTACGGCGGCATCCGCTGCGTCGAATCCGGTGGCCCGGAGCCGGGGGTCGGCTGCGCCGGTCGCGGCGTCATCACCGCGATCAACTTCCTGGAAGAAGAAGGCGCCTACGAGGAAGACCTCGACTTCGTGTTCTACGACGTGCTGGGCGACGTGGTGTGCGGCGGTTTCGCCATGCCGATCCGCGAGAACAAGGCGCAGGAAATCTACATCGTGGTGTCCGGCGAAATGATGGCGATGTACGCGGCCAACAACATCGCCAAGGGCATCGTCAAGTATGCCAGTTCCGGCAAGGTGCGCTTGGCCGGGCTGATCTGCAACTCGCGCAAGACCGACCGCGAGGCCGAATTGATCGAGGCGCTGGCCGCGAAAATGGGCACTCAAATGATCCATTTCGTGCCGCGCGACAATGTGGTGCAGCGGGCCGAAATTCGCCGGATGACGGTGATCGAATACGACCCCACCGCCAAGCAGGCCGACGAATACCGCGAACTGGCCCGCAAGATCGTCGATAACAAGAAGTTCGTGATCCCCAAGCCGCTCACCATGGACGAACTGGAAGAACTGCTGATGGAATTCGGCATCCTCGACGAGGAAGACGAGTCCATCGTGGGCAAAACCGCCGCCGCCGAATCCTCGCTGGCCGCCGCCTGAATCTGACCGGAGATCGCGCCATGAGCATGAACCGCCAGGAAACCGAACAACTGATCCAGGAAGTGCTGGAAGTCTACCCGGAAGCGACGGGCAAGCAGCGCGCCAAGCACTTGATGGCCAACGACCCCACCCTGGAAAAATCCAACAAGTGCATCGTCGCCAACAAGAAGGCGTTGCCCGGCGTGATGACCGCGCGCGGTTGCGCTTACGCCGGCGCCAAGGGCGTGGTCTGGGGGCCGGTCAAGGACGTGGTCAACATCTCCCACGGCCCCGTCGGCTGCGGCCAGTTCTCCCGCGCCGGTCGCCGCAACTACGTCACCGGCCATAGCGGCGTCAACGTGTTCGCCGACATGAATTTCACCTCCGATTTCCAGGAAAAGGACGTGGTGTTCGGTGGCGACAAGAAGCTGGCCAAGCTCATTGCCGAGATCGATACCCTGTTTCCCTTGTCCAAGGGCGTCACCGTGCAGTCGGAATGCCCCATCGGCCTGATCGGCGACGACATCGAGGCGGTGGCCAAGAAATCCGCCAAGGAAATTGGCAAGGTCGTGGTGCCGGTGCGCTGCGAAGGCTTCCGCGGCGTCTCCCAATCCCTCGGCCACCACGTCGCCAACGATTCCTTGCGCGACTGGGTGCTGCACAACCGCGACGACGACCAAAGCTTCGAGTCCACCCCCTACGACGTCGCAATCACCGGCGACTACAACATCGGCGGCGACGCCTGGTCGTCGCGGGTGCTACTGGAGGAAATGGGCCTGCGGGTGATCGCGCAGTGGTCGGGCGACGGCTCGATTCCGGAAATGCAAACCACCCGCCACGCCAAACTGAATCTGCTGCACTGCTACCGCTCGATGAACTACATCAGCCGGCATCTGGAGGAGAAATACGGGATTCCCTGGCTGGAATACAACTTCTTCGGGCCGACCCAAATCGCCGCCAGCCTGCGCAAGATCGCCGCGCACTTCGACGACACCATCAAGGAAAACGCCGAGCGGGTGATCGCCAGACATCAGCCGATCATGGACGCCATCATCGCCAAGTACCGTCCCCGGCTGGAAGGCCGGCGGGTCATGCTGTTCGTCGGCGGCCTGCGGCCCCGCCACGTCATCGGCGCTTATGAAGATTTGGGGATGGAAATTATCGGCGCGGGCTACGAGTTCGCCCACAACGACGATTACGACCGCACCTTCAAGGAATTGCAGGATGGCGCGCTGATCTACGACGACGCCACCAGTTTCGAGCTGGAATCCTTCGTGGAACGGCTGAAGCCGGATCTGATCGGCTCCGGCATCAAGGAGAAATACGTGTTCCACAAGATGGGCATCCCGTTCCGGCAGATGCATTCCTGGGATTATTCCGGCCCCTATCACGGCTACGACGGCTTCGCCATCTTCGCCCGCGATATGGACATGACGATCAACAATCCCTGCTGGAAAAAAATGCAAGCACCCTGGCAGCGCGCCGGCGCCGAAGCGCTCCAGTCGGTCGCCTGAGACTCGGACGAGGATCTGGTCATGCAAGACGTTGAAACCATCAAACCCGGTTATCCGCTGTTCAACACCGACGAATACCAGCAGGCTTTCGCCCGCAAGCGGGTGTTCGAGGAAGCCCATGGTGCGGAGAAGCTGGAAGAAGTGTTCCAGTGGACCACCACCGAGGCCTACAAGCAGCTCAATTTTCAGCGCGAGGCGCTGACCATCAACCCGGCCAAAGCCTGTCAGCCGCTGGGCGCGGTGTTGTGCGCGCTGGGCTTTCACAAAACCCTGCCCTACGTTCACGGCTCGCAGGGCTGCGTGGCCTATTTTCGCACCTACTTCAACCGCCATTTCCGCGAACCGATTGCCGCCGTCTCCGATTCGATGACCGAGGACGCGGCGGTGTTTGGCGGCCAGAAGAACATGTTCGAGGGCTTGGAAAACTCCAAGGTCATGTATCAGCCGGAAATGATCGCGGTGTCCACCACCTGCATGGCCGAGGTGATCGGCGACGACCTCAACGCCTTTATCACCAACGCCAAAAAGGACGGGCGGGTGCCGATGGACTTCCCGACTCCGTTCGCCCATACCCCCAGCTTCGTCGGTAGCCACGTTACTGGTTGGGACAACATGCTGGAAGGCATCCTGCGCTATTTCACCCTCAACCACATGGAGGGCAAGGCGCCGGGCAGCAACGGCAAGCTCAACATCGTGACCGGCTTCGAGAGCTATCTGGGCAATTTCCGGGTGATCAAGCGGATGCTCAACGAGATGGGGGTGGCCTACACCTTCCTGTCCGACCCGGAGGACATTCTCGATACGCCCGCCGACGGTGAATTCCGCATGTACGCCGGTGGCACCACCCAGGACGAGGTCAAGGACGCGCCCAACGCCATCGACACCCTGCTGCTGCAACCCTGGCAGTTGCCCAAGACCAAGAAATACGTGCAGGAAACCTGGAATCATGCCGCCAGCGCCATCAACATCCCGATGGGGCTGAGTTGGACCGACGATTTCCTGATGAAGGTCTCCGAACTCACCGGCAAGCCGATCCCGGACTCGCTGACCCGGGAACGCGGCCGGCTGCTGGACATGATGACCGACTCGCATACCTGGCTGCACGGCAAGCGGTTTTCGGTGTTCGGCGATCCCGACTTCGTGACCGGCATGTGCCAGTTCCTGCTGGAACTGGGCGCCGAACCGCTGCATGTGCTGTGTCACAACGGCAATAAACGCTGGGCCAAGGACATCACCAAGCTGCTCAAGGGCTCGCCTTATGGTCAGGACGCCGAAGTCTACGCCGGCAAGGACCTGTGGCATTTACGCTCGCTGGTGTTCGGCGACAAGCCCGATTTCCTGATCGGCAATTCCTACGGCAAGTTCATTCAGCGCGACACTCTGCACAAGGGCAAGGAACATGAGGTGCCGCTGATCCGGATCGGCTTCCCGCTGTTCGACCGCCACCATCTGCACCGCGACACCACCCTCGGTTACGAGGGCGCGATGTACATGCTCAAGGCTCTGGTGAATGCGGTAATGGAAAAACTGGACCAGGACACCATGACGCTGGGCGAAACCGATTACGCCTTCGATCTAATTCGGTGATCCAGGAAACAACGCCGTAGGGCGGATTAGCGAAAGCGTAATCCGCCTTCGAGGATGGTCGTGTCGGGTTACGCGCTTCGCGCTAACCCGACCTACTCTCACCACGGGAAAACCAACCATGCCCTCAGTCATGTTGCGCAACAACGCGGCCGGCGAACTGGTGTTCTACATCACCAAGAAGGATCACGAGGAAACCGTGGTCGCGCTGGAGCATAACGGTCCGGGACCTTGGGGCGGTGAAATGCAGTTGTCCGACGGGTCGCGGTTCTATCTCGAACCGTTCGCGCAGATGCCCAAGCTGCCGCTGACCGTGCGAGTGAAGCGGCTATGACCAGCGCCAGCCCACTTCCCGATTGCCTCGCGCTGCGCATCGGTCTGGCGGCGCGGTCACTGCCCGACACTACTTCGGGGCAATTGCTGAGGGTGCTGATCGCGGTGGTCGGCGAACCGCTGACCGAGATCAAGCTAAACGGCTTGAAGGTCAAGGATCTCAAGACCGGCGCCGACGGCGCCTTGGGCGAGATCGACGGCGCGACGCTGCGGCAGGCGCTGCACTATCTGCACGGCGAAGACGGGGCCATGGTGGAAGGTGGAATCCCGGCGCCCCAGCCCCCTCGCGAAAGCCCGCTGCCGGGTTCCATTCAGGTCGCTTGCGCCTCCAACCACGGCGAGCGCCTGGATGGCCACTTCGGTTCCTGCGCCCGCTTCCTGATCTATCAGGTGTCGGCGACGGAAGCCCGGCTGGTTGCGGTGCGACCGGCGCCGGCCACGACCCGGCTCAGCGTGGACCACAGCGCGGAGCGGGTGGCGCTGATCGACGATTGCGATCTGCTCTGCGTGCTGTCCATCGGTGGCCCCGCCGCAGCCCGCGTGGTGAACAGCGGCGTTCATCCCTTCAAGCGTCCACAGGCCGAGGACATCCCGGTTCTGCTGCGCGAACTGCAACAGGTGCTGGCCAGCGAACCGCCGCCCTGGCTGGCCCGGATCATCGGCCGCGAGCCGGTCAGCTCCAACGTGCCGGCGGGCGATTCGCTCCTGGCCGAAACCGGGGAAGTCTCATGATCACCCCGCGCCAAATCAACGACATCGCCCACTGGGCGGAAACCCGGGGCGTGGACTACGCCGCGTTGGCCCATTTGCGCCAGGCATACCCCGGCCTGTACTTCACCCACTGTCTGGACGACGACATCAACGACATGGAGCCGGTACTACGCGGCGCGGGCATCAATCTTTATCTGGTGGATCGCCGGCAACATTGCCTGCGCTTGACCGAGGATTTCCAGGCGGCAACCGGCGTGGTGCTCGCGGTCGCGGCCGAATGCGTGGATTCCTGATCGAAACAACTCTCCATTCAACGAGGTAATCATCATGGCCAAGATTGGTTTGTTCTACGCCACCGACACCGGCAACACCCGCAAGGTGGCCAAGATGATCAAGAAACAATTCGACGAGGGCGAAATCGAGTTGTTCAACGTCAAGGGCACCAGGGCGGAGGATCTGACCGCTTGCGATGCCCTGATCTTCGGCACCCCGACTTTGGGCGACGGCGAACTGCCGGAACCCCTGACCGAGTTTCTCCCGACCCTGGAAAGCGTGGATTTGAGCGGCAAGACCGTCGCCCTGTTTGGTCTGGGCGATCAGGTGGGCTATCCCGATGAATTCGTCGATGCCCTGGGCATTCTGTACAAGAAGTTCAAGAAACTGGGTGCGCGACTGGTCGGAAGCTGGCCGGCAGAGGGTTACGAGTTCACCAAATCCAAAGCGTTTCGCGACGGCGAGTTCGTCGGTCTGGTGCTCGATCAGGACAATCAGGCGGACATGACGGACGAACGCCTGGAGGAGTGGCTCGAACTGGTCAAGCCCGAACTGTTGGGCGAGACGGTGGCGGGTTGAAAACATCTCACCCCTCGACTCCCTCTCCTTGAAGGAGAGGGAGCAATAACCGTGAGAAATCTCGATGAAATCCAGCGATCTCGCCGCGTTGCTGAATGAGCCGGCCTGTACTCACAACCTGAAAAGCAAATCCGGTTGTGCCCGCCCGACGCCCGGCGCCACCGCTGGCGGCTGCACCTTCGACGGCGCGCAGATCGCCCTGCTGCCCATCGCCGACGTCGCCCACATCGTGCACGGTCCGAGCGGCTGCGCCGGGAGTTCCTGGGACAACCGCGGCACCCGCTCCAGTGGCCCGACTCTGTTCAAGCTCGGCATGACCACCGACTTGAGCGAACAGGACGTGATCATGGGACGCGGCGAGAAACGGCTGTTCCACGCCATCAAGCAGGCCGTCGACCGTTATTCGCCGGCGGCGGTGTTCGTCTATAGCACCTGCGTCACCGCGCTGATCGGCGACGACCTGGAAGCGGTGTGCAAGGCGGCGGCCGAACGCTGGGGGGTGCCGGTGATTCCAGTGGATGCCGCCGGGTTCTACGGCAACAAGAATCTCGGCAACCGGCTGGCTGGGGAGACCATGGTCAAGTATGTGGTCGGCGGGCGCGAGCCGGAACCCCCGCCGGTGGACCCCGCTCGTCCCGGCTTGCGCGTCCACGACATCAATTTGATCGGCGAATACAACATCGCCGGGGAACTGTGGCACACCCTGCCGCTGTTCGACGAGCTGGGCTTGCGGGTGCTGTGCGCCCTGTCCGGCGACGCCCGCTACCGCGAAGTGCAGACCATGCACCGGGCCGAGGCCACCATGGTGGTTTGTTCCCGCGCCATGCTCAACGTCGCGCGCAAATTGCGGGAGCGCTTCGGCACGCCCTGGTTTGAAGGCAGTTTCTACGGTATCGGCGACGTATCCGGCGCCTTGCGCGACTTCGCCCGGCTGCTCGACGATCCCGATCTCGACGCCCGCGTCGAGGCGCTGATCGCCCGCGAGGAAGCCCGGCTCGCCATGGAACTGGCCCCTTGGCACGAGCGGCTGCGTGGCAAGCGGGCGCTGCTCTACACCGGCGGAGTCAAGTCCTGGTCCATCGTCGCCGCCTTGCAGGATTTGGGCATCCATGTCGTGGCGACCGGCACCAAGAAATCCACCGAGGAAGACAAGGAGCGGATTCGCGCGCTGATGGGCGAGGACGCCAAAATGATCGAGGACGGCAACGCCCGCGCGTTGTTGGACCTGGCCCGCGAATATCGGGCGGACATTTTGATCGCCGGCGGACGCAATCTGTACACCGCCGTCAAGGCGCGGTTGCCGTTCCTGGACGTTAATCAGGAACGCGAACACGGCTATGCCGGCTATCAGGGCATGTTGACGCTGGCGCGGCAACTGACCCGCGCCCTGGAAAATCCGGTTTGGGCGGTGGTGCGGCGGCCCGCGCCTTGGCATGTGCTCCCCTCGCCCGTGAGCGGGAGAGGGGCTGGGGGTGAGGGCGAGATTGCACATTCGCTCTCCTCGCCCACCGGGAGAGGGGCTGGGGGTGAGGGCGAGATCGCGCATTTGCTCCCCTCGCCCACCGGGAGAGGGGCTGGGGGTGAGGGTAAGTGGCACGGCGAACGGGAGCGATCACATGGCTGAAATTCTGGGTCGCAACAAACCGCTGGCGGTCAGTCCCCTGAAAACCAGCCAGCCGCTGGGCGCGAGTCTGGCGGTGCTCGGCCTCAATCGCGCCATGCCCTTGCTGCACGGCGCCCAAGGTTGCACCGCCTTCGCCAAGGTATTCCTGGTGCGGCATTTTCGGGAACCGATCCCGCTGCAAAGCACCGCGATGGATCAGGTCAGCAGCATCATGGGCGCGGACGACAATCTGATCGCGGCGCTGAAAACCATTGCTGAAAAGAATCGACCGGCGGTCATCGGACTCCTGACTACCGGCCTTTCGGAAGCGCAAGGCACCGATATTCACCGCGTGCTCAAGGTGTTCCGCACCCGGCATCCCGAATTTCAGAACGTGCGGATCGTGCCGGTCAATACCCCTGATTTCAACGGCTGCCTGGAAAGCGGCTTCGCGGCGGCGGTGCAGGCCATGATCGCCGAATGGGTTCCAATGGCCGACGAGGCCGGCACCGCTCCGGGTCGCCGCGCCCATCAGGTCAACGTGTTGTGCGGCTCGCTGCTGACGCCCGGCGACCTGGAAGCGTTGCGCGAATTGATCGAACGCTTCGGGCTGCATCCGGTACTGATTCCCGATCTATCGGATTCGCTGGACGGTCATCTCGACGCGGAGGATTTCTCGCCGGTCACCATCGGCGGCACGCCGCTATCCGCTTTCGCTACCTTGGGCGACGCCGCCGCCACCTTGGTGATCGGTCCATCGCTCTATGCCGCCGCCGAATTGTTGGAAAGCCGGACGGGCGTGCCGGTGCATCGCTTCGACCATTTGCTGGGGCTGGAAGCCAACGACCGCCTGGTCATGACTCTGGCGGGCATCTCCGGCCGCAAGGTGCCGGCGCGGCTGGAACGGCAGCGGGCGCAATTGCAGGATGCGCTGCTCGACACTCATTTTATGCTGGGACAGGCCCGAATCGCCTTGGCTGCCGATCCCGATCTGCTGCACGCTTTCAGCGAGTTGCTGGCCGAAACCGGCGCGGAAGTCGTGGCGGCGGTGGCCTCCAGCCGTGCGCCGGTGCTGGCTCGTATGCCGTTGTCCCAAGTGCGAATCGGCGATCTGGAGGATTTGGAAGATCTGGCCCGCGCGCACGGGGCGGAGTTGGTCATCAGCAATTCCCACGCCGCCGAGACGGCGGATCGGCTGGGAGTACCGCTACTGCGCGCGGGAATCCCCCAGTACGACCGCATCGGCGGTTACCAATGCACCTGGATCGGCTACAGCGGCAGCCGGCAATTGCTGTTCGATTTGGCCAATGCGTTGCTGGCGCAGACCGACCACGCAGTCGCTCCCTACCACTCCATCTATTCCCGCAAAGCCGACTCATGGCAGGAGGCGAGTCATGGCGCTACGCAGACATTTGCGAATCCTGACTGGCGGCATTGAGAGCCAACGCATGATTCCCACCGTGAAAGCCGCCTTCGCCACCAGCGACCGCCACCGGGTCGACCAGCACTTCGGCGCCGCCAGCGCGATTCTCATCTACGCCGTGACCGCCGAACAAGCGACCGTGGTGGAATTCGCCCAGTTCGGCGATCTCGACCGCGACGGCCACGAAGACAAGCTCGCCGCCAAGCTGGCGCTTTTACAGGGTTGCGCGGTGGTTTACTGCCAGGCTGTCGGTGGCTCCGCCATCCAGCAATTGCTGGCTCTGGGGATTCAGCCGATTCGGGTAGACGCCGGCGCGGCCATCGCTCCCCTGCTCGCCGATCTTCAAGCGGCCTTGCGCGGTGGCCAGGCGCCAGTCTGGCTCAACCGAGCCATCGCCCGCCAGCATCAGACCGAAAGCACCGACGAACGCTTTGCGATGATGGAAGCGGAAGGTTGGCGGGAATAGGAACAAACGACGGTTTTTTTACGGCTCCCGGTCTGGTTTTGCGTCCGGCGCCGGGGCTATTCATCCGAGCGAGGTAAAAACAGTATGGGCGCTGAACCGATCATCACCGGCATCACCCGTGGCGGCACGTCCTGGACCCCCCAGTTCGTGACCGCGCTGAACGAGCAAAAATGCATCGGCTGCGGCCGTTGCTTCAAGGTCTGCCCCCGCGATGTGCTGACCATCGTGCAACGGGCCATCGACGACGTCGATCTGGACGACGATGACGACGATGACGATGACGACAGCGACAACTCCTTTATGACGCTCTCGAACGCCATGGATTGCATTGGCTGTGAAGCGTGTTCGCGGGTCTGTCCCAAGGCGTGTTTTACCCACGAAGCGCTGCCGCTGGCGGCGTGAACGACCCGAACCCCGGCGTTGCATCCCGCGACCGCACATCGGCGACGCGGGAGCAAAATGCCGGAGTCGTTTGATTTGGCCCATTTGACGTCATCACGGAATCGCAACACTTCGATAAAGCCCTTGTTTTCCGCCATGAATGAATGGATTATGGCCAGCGTTATATAGCTAACTTTATAACGCTGTTCTCGAGCCGGGAAACCACCATGCGGAATCGGAACGAAGCGGGCGCGTTGCTGGGGCTGATCCGCTTGGACTCGGCGCGGGAACGGCCCTTATTGGGCCAGCGACAGATGGCGCTGTTGCGCCAGATTGCGGCGACCGGATCCATCACCCAAGCGGCCAAGGCGGTCAAGCTGAGCTACAAGGCTGCTTGGGATGCCGTGAACGCCATGAACAACATGGCCGAACAACCCTTGGTGGCCAGCGCTACCGGCGGCAAGCACGGCGGCGGCAGCCGGATCACCGAGTACGGGCTGCGACAAATTCAGTTGTACGACGCGGTGGAAGGGGAATACCGGCGGTTTCTGGGCCGGTTGGGCGAAAAGATCCACGACGTGGACGAGTTGGTGAACTTCATGCGGAGATTGATGATGCAGACCAGCGCAAGAAATCAGTTCCTGGGTCGGGTGACCGGCCTGAACATCGGCCCGATCAACGCCGAGGTCGGGGTAGACATCGGGGGTGGTGATCACATGACCGCCTTGATCACTCGCGGCAGCGTCGAAAATCTGGGACTCCAGGAAGGCAGCGAGGTTTACGCCCTGGTGAAAGCCTCCTCGGTCATCATCATGACCGGTGCCGAGAAACTGAAACTCAGCGCCCGCAACCAGTTACGCGGCACGGTTTCAGACTGCAAGAAGGGCGCGGTCAACGGCGAAGTCACCCTCCAGTTGGCGGGCGGCAAAACCGTCACCGCCACCATCACCAACGCCAGCATCGACGGGTTGGCGCTCAAAGAGGGTGACGCGGCGGTGGCGGTGATCAAGTCGTCCAGCGTCATTCTGGGCGTGGCTCTGTAGTCGCGGCCGACCGAAGGAGATTTTCCGATGTCCCGTGGAACCTTATTTCGCTGGCTTAGCGTCGGTCTGCTTTGGCTGGCGGCCGGGCTAGCCCTACCCGTCTGGGCGGTGGATCAAATCACCGTGTTCGCCGCTGCCAGCACCACCAACGCGATCCAGGATCTTGCCGCGTTATATGAAAAGGAGAAAGGCGTCAAGGTCGTTACGTCCTTTGCCGCCGCCTCCGCCCTGGCCAAGCAAATCGAACAGGGCGCGCCGGCGGACGTGTTCGTTTCCGCCGATGTGAAATGGATGGATTATCTCGACGGCAAGGACAAGATCGTCAAAACCAGCCGCCGCAACCTGCTCGGCAACCGGCTGGTGCTGGTCGCGCCCAAAGGCCAGGGGTTTCCGGTGAAACTGGAAAAAGGCTTCGACTTGCCCGGCGCCTTTAAGGGCCGCTGGTGTTCCTGCGGTCCCGAAGTGCCAATTGGCCAATACAGCAAACAGGCGCTAACCGCGCTGGGCTGGTGGCCGGCGTTGGAGCCACGCCTGGCGGCGGCGCCGGACGTGCGTTCGGCGCTGGCCTTCGTCGAGCGCGGCGAATGCGCGGTCGGCATCGTCTACGAAACCGACGCCAAGGTGTCCGACAAGGTCGAGGTGCTCGGCGTCTTTCCCGCCGATACTCACCCGCCCGTGCTCTATCCGGTCGCGCTGGTGCAAGGCGCCAAACCAGCGGCGCAAGGGTTCCTGGATTTCCTGCTCACCCCGGCGGCGGCGAAGATATTCCGCCAGTACGGGTTTACCGTCCTCGACTGATAGCGCCCGTGTGGCCGTCGTTGCAACCCACGCCCGAGGAGTTGATGGCGCTTTGGCTGTCGCTCAAGATCGGGCTGTGGTGCACCGCGCTGATCGCCGTGCCGGGCATCGTCACCGGCTGGCTGTTGGCGCGGATTCGCTTTCCCGGCAAGGCCATCGTGGACGGGCTGGTGCATCTGCCGCTGGTGCTGCCGCCGGTGGTCCCCGGTTATCTGCTGCTGCTGGTGCTGGGCCGGCAGGGACCGCTCGGCCGCTGGCTGTACGAGACTTGGGGCATCGCGCTGGCGTTTACCTGGCAGGGCGCGGTGGTCGCCTCGGCGCTGATGGCTTTTCCGCTGATGGTGCGGGCGGTACGGTTGGCGGTGTCGCTGGTGGAACCCCGGCTGGAAGAAGCGGCGCGCACCCTGGGCGCGGGACCGCTGCGGGTCTGGCTGACGGTGACCGTGCCGCTGTCGCTGCCCGGTATTCTGACCGGCCTGGTATTGGCGTTCGCCCGCAGCCTGGGTGAATTTGGGGCCACCATCACCTTCGTCGGCAACGTGGCCGGTGAAACCCGCACCCTGCCGCTGGCGATCTATACCTACACTCAGATCCCCGGCGGCGACGGGCCGGCGTTGCGGCTGGTCGTCATTTCCATCCTGTTGGCGCTGGCGGCGCTATGGCTCAGCGAACTGGCCGCGCGGCGGGTGGAACGGATGCTGGGGAATCGAAGGGCCTGATCGCGACCGCCATCGACGAGCCGAATACCCGATCCATTTCATCCATGCGTGTTTGAGGAGTCGGATCGTTGACGATCTCGGAATCTGGAAACAAAGACAGGCTTCCCTACGGAGTAGAAGATGCGTCCTACCGGGCGGCGGGTGGCGAAGCGGGCATCAGAAAGCTGGTTGACGATTTTTACGACGCCATGGACCAACTCCCCGAAGCTGCAAAAATGCAGCCGTTCACTCCCCCCTTGACTTCCCTGAATTTGACGGGGCAGGATGGGGACCGAGAACCCTGTTAACGAGTTGAGTTTACCGCTTCCATGCACCTGAGCGATCACAGCCTGCGCCAGATCGA
>JBATNZ010000254.1:0-1839 GCA_049290615.1 Candidatus Contendibacter sp. | reverse complement strand
GCGCCTCGACCGGGGCGTCGGCCTCGCGTTGGGCCTGTTGGATCAGGGCGTCCACGTCGAACGCGGTGTCGGCGTCGGGCCAGTCAGCGCCCTCCTCCCCGGCGGGCGACGGGCTCGGCGGAACCACCGTGGTGAGGGCAGGGGTCGAGGCGGCGGGTTGGACCGGTGGGGCGATCTGGGCGCTCGGAACGCTGGCCGGCGTGTAGACCGGCCCGGTATCCAGGCGGAACGGGCCGGCGACCGCCAGCCGATAGTCCGGTTGCTCCTGCAAGACCACCGCCACCCGAGAGACGGCGTCGCGGTCGTCGCCGAACGCGAACCGAATCGCGTACAACTCGGCGTTGGAGGTCGCGCCGAGCACCTGTTTGATCTGATTGGCCATGCCCGGGGCGTTCTTGGTGGATAACAACAGGTTCTCGCGCGGCAGCAGCTCCACCGTGACCTCGCCGCGGGCGGCGTGCTCGAACAAAATGGCGTTGGTGACGCCGGCCATCAGCGCGTAACGGTCCACCCGGACCTGCTCGCCGGTGGCCGGATCGAACACGGGGTGACCGTCCGGGCCAAAACCCGGCGTCGGGGCGAACACCGCGCGCGCCCAGGCTTCCGGTTCGCTGGCGTCCGGGGGACGATGGGGCAGAAAGCGGGTGGCGACCTCCACGCCATCGCTGACGCGGGCCAGCAGGTGGCGGTACGGGTTCTCCCGCAGCAGCCGCGCGGTTTCTCGGATCGTTGCCTCCAGGTCGGCGACCGCGACCGCCCGGTCGACCCGCAGGGTGGGCAGCCAAAGATTGATCTTCAGATGGGCATCGGCGCGCCGCTCCCAGGCCTGCCGCAGTTTCTCCACCAGCCACGGGCGGTCGAACGACAGCGTTTGCCATCCCCCGTTTCGTTCGACGGCCAGGGCGGCGGCATCGCATCCCAGACCCCAGCGAATCCAGCGCGGTTCGTCGGGTTGGCGGTCGACGTTGGGGAATTCCAATACCGGCATCTGCGCGTACAACGCCACCACGCGCCGGTCCGGGTGACCGTTCATGCGGGCCTGCACTTTTTGCGCGGAGATGGCGGTATTGATCCAGCCGACGCTTACGGTGCCGTCGGCCGGGTTGCGCCAGGCGCCGCCGAACACCAGCACCGACCCCGGCTGGCTGCCCGCGCCCTTGTGCAGATTGTCCGCGCAGGCATTGACCCGGTCGGGCCGGACGCTATAGAGATCGGTTTGCCCGGCTTGGGTGTAGGGACCCTCGAACAGGGCGGTGGCGCGCAAGTGCAACTGGTCGCCCTGCCGTTCGACGATGGCCTCCAGGGTGGCCACGATCTCGCAGGTACGACCGCCGACGCGCGGTTGGGGCGCCGCGCCGCCGGTCGCTCGATGGCTTTGTTCGCGCAGGGTTTGCAGGTCGGTCATGAGCGTTTTCTCCAGGATGGGATAGGGGAGGGGAACGGGCGAGGCTCGGCTCAGGGGCCGGGGGCGGCAAAGGCGTGGGCGGTGGTTCGGGCCGCATCCTTGACCGGCTCGGTCAGCCCTTGATCGGGCTTGCGGCGCGACAGGGCCACGGCGTACTCGACCCGCTGCAAGGTTTCGGCGGGGACCTGCTGGTGGGCGATGAGCCACCGGGCGGCCCGGTCGAGGTCCAGCGGACGATCCAGCAGGGCGGGGGCAGGGTCGCCACCCAACTCGCCCACGAGGCGCGCGAGGAGGTCGGCGTCCCATTTGGGGCGCGTCAGTTCGGGCGGCACGGCCGCGGGCAGCCGGGCGGCGATGGCGGCGGCATCCCAGGTGACGGCGCGGTTCAGATTGACGGGGGCCACCGCGACGCTTTCCCGCAGCCCGTATTCGGC
>JBATNZ010000253.1:0-5243 GCA_049290615.1 Candidatus Contendibacter sp. | reverse complement strand
AGCCGGCCGTATCAATCGATTTTCGGCGACTTTACGGTGCCGCGGGTGGTCTACGGCACGCGGGAAGGCCAGCGGATCGAGGCGGTGCCGCTGGATGCGCGGCTGGGACTGCCGGAGGGTCGGTGCTAGCCGTCCCTGTGGGACGCCGCCGCCGCGACCCTGGGCGAGGCCCCACGGGTGGACATCCTCGACCTGCCGCACGCCACCGGTTACCTCTGGGAGGCGGTGCATCTGTTTCATGATCCCGGCAGCGACCTGGCCCTGAAGTGGATGAAACTGCTGGTCTTGGGGCTGTTGAGTGGGATGGGCACCGGCGTGATCCGCTGGCTGCAACACCTCGCCGAGCAGGGCGAGCTGCCCGCCGCCACCCGCACCCGGCTCGCGGAGATTCACGACTATTTCGACCGCCACCGCGACCGCATTCATTACGATCAGTACCTCGCCGCCGGCTACCCGATCGCCTCGGGCGTGATTGAAGGGGCCTGTCGCCACGTCGTCAAGGATCGGATGGAGCGGGCTGGGATGCACTGGACTCTCCCCGGCGCCCAGGCCCTGTTGAACCTCCGCTGCGTGGCGCTCAACGATGAATGGGAGCCGTTCATGAACCATTACATCCACCAGGAAACCACCCGGCTCTATGCCCACTGTCCGGTCAAACCCAAACCCGCCCATCTTCGCCTGGTCGCCTGAGCGGGGAGCGCGCTCGACTGGTTACGCCCGTTGTAATGGATGTAGTCGCAGTGGTGTTCGAAATCCCGTTGATCGCGAATCGCGTGTTCCCAGAACCGCCGTTGCCAAATGCCCCGTTCGCCTTTTTGTTTCCGTCGATCCGACAATCGTTCCCCTGGGGCAAGGGTTCGGGCGAACGATGCCTTGATCAACCGCCATCGCGTGGAGTAGTCCGCATCATCCGGCGGCAAGGTCCACAGGCAATGAAGATGATCGGGGAGAACGACGATCGCGTTGATGTGAAACGGTCGTTGACGCCGCACGGAAACAAAGGCGGCGCGTAAGGCGTCAATGTGTTCGGTCAGGAGATGACGGCGGCGTTCCAAGAGAGCGACCGTGAAAAGTAGGAACCGCCGGGGATATAGGCACGGACATAGTGAGGCATGAAGGAGAGTTTGCCGCATCCATCACCCGATCAAAAGGAAAAATGTAGAGCGGGTTAGGGCGTCAGCCCGTAACCCGCCATTGGGTGGGACAGCCATCCGGGACGGCGGGTTACGCTACGCTAACCCGCGCTACGCGCTACGCGCTGACTTTGAGAGCAATTTAGGGCCGGGATTCAATCGAACACGGTTTGACTCTTGTTCCTTTTTCCTTAATACCTCTACAATTCGATTTAAATCGTTCCCATATCGCGCAGCATGTTCTTTCCTATAGTGACGAACTTCTTCAACAATTGGATCATTAATCATCTGACATTCCTCCTAACTCTTCTGGTGAACACAGTTGGGGACATTTATAGCCGCAGGATTCTACAAGTTTTATAATGGCCTCTTTTGTTTCGGCGTTATTGATGTGTTTGAAGTTCCATGTGAGTAAAAAGTCCGTACCTTGAGCAGCGGCAATGCCTATATGCAATGCGTCTTCTTCGCTGCCTATTGGGACTGCGCCTTTAGCTAAAAGCAAATCAGCAATTCTCGTTGCCTCATCTGAGATAGTAAGGCTTGATATATCGGCAACAGTTTCAAGGCGAAGTTTTGCGGCTTTTGGATCGCCCTTGCTGATTTCTTCTTCTACCAAAATAGATATGCGAAGCTCAAATCTTTGTCGTTGATTTTCCCACCAATCGAGGGTGGTAGCTTGTCTGCCAGCGATAATAATGTCTCGGTTTGGTCTGGATGTCAAATAGCTGATTACAGACGACTCAAGATAGACTATTGGTTTCATAAACATCCTAGGAGTGGGCAAGCGTATAAAGACTTGCCCACCAATTATGTCGGATTTAGCGTCCGATCAAAAGTTTCTAGCATTGGTTTCGACACTCTTGGCGTGCAGCTTCAGCGGCAGCCATACAAACAGCAAGACCTACCCCGGACGTATTGGCTGTACATCATGCAACTACCGCTGCTGCGGCAGTGTCACAGGCAACTTTGCAAAGCCCCTCTAAAATGGGATTTGCCATTGGCCCAAACTGAGTATTTTCATCGAAAGGGGCTACAGAAGAATCGCCAATAACTGAGTCACCGATTTTTAGCCCACCTGCTTCGCGCAATTCTTTAACAATTGCATCCTGCTCGGATTGGGATAGAGCGTCCCATTGGTCTTTGTTTACCTTGATGTCCGCCATATCATTATCTCCGAAGATGAAAAGGGAAGTGACTCAAGACGCGAGTGACGGTGCCTTCCCATTTAACACAGTACCTGCCTAACGCTCCGGTTCAGCGGCGGGCCGCGCAGCGGACCGTCCGCTGGAACCGGTTGTTATGCCGCCTCATCGATCCACATCTTGACGCCATCGTGTAGTTCGTAGCAGCCATCGAGAATCGCGAGCGCTGTGCGCAGAATGTCGCGGTCGCGTGCTACCTCAGCGATGGGACCGTCTGGGTACTTGCCGCCGTGGAACAGGTTGTTCCTCGCGGTCTTGAGAAGGCGAAGGACGTACACCTCCTCAGACTCGCCTGGACCCTGCACGATCGGGTCCCAACCTAGCCGGTCACCGCGCACCACCTGGCGCCGCGGAGAAAGCTGCTTGAGCATGGCCACCGCCTCCGCGAAGCCGGGAGCTGCGACCTGCGCGAACCGCCCTCGCAGTTCGCTGCCGAAGCGATCCCAGTCGGGCTCGGCTCCGTTGTTTCGCCCGGTCTTGAGGAAGCCCTCTCGCTTGAGGGCGCACTCGAACACAGAGAACTTCCAGAAGAAGTCGAGAACGAGGTCGCGATCAAGCACCTTGGAGGAAAGTCTGAAAGTCATCCTCGGGCCTCGCGTCTTCTCAGTCGGCATAACGAAAAGCTCACCCGGAGCGCGCCGAGGGCGCGCGATCGGGTGCAGCGACGGGTTATGTTGTTTTGCCTTGTATGGCGTTTGATCGTAAAATTGCACCAACTGTTGATTCAATAATTTTTGCTTTGATTTCATCCACCTTGTCCTGCTTTAAAACGGAAATATCTAGAAATCTTGCGAAAGACTCAAATTCTTTTTTGCTAGTGAGGTATTTAGATAAAATCTCGTATCCTTCGTCCCGTGTCTTGCAGCGTTGTATCTCTTTAAGTATTTCGTCTTTTTGTGAATCTGTTATTTCGATGTTGCTTTCCCTTTGTGCTTTATTCTTTATTATCTTCAAAGAATTTGTCACAATATTAAAGTTAGGAGGACAGTCTATAAGAACAACATCGTATTCATCGGTTGCGACACTCTGTATTTCTGCTCTCAGCTTTCCATGCACCTTTATATAATTTCTTTTTGTTTGCGTCATGTTGGCGCCACCTAGCAAAGTGGCCAATTCTAAATCAACATTTATCAAGCCCAAGTGCGATGATATTAAGTCAACAACGCCTCCCGTATTTTTATTAGACAAGAATCTGTTAACTCTATTTGGCCTGACCACAAGATCAGAAAGCGGCATCGTTTGGTTTCCTTGACTAATACAATCAAACCAACTTTTTATCGTTTTGCTTTCTTTTAAATGCGTATCCCAGTAATCAGGCGTTACAAATGAAAAAGTAAGACTTGCTTGCGCATCCATATCGAGTAAAAGAACCTTCTTCCCACGAAAAGCAAGTTCTCCTGCAAGATTTGCTGTGACAGTTGTTTTGCCAACGCCACCTTTATAGTTCATAACTGAGATTATTTGCATTTCAATTCTCCTTTCCAACATTTATTTTAAACATAACGCCATGTTAAGCCGCCGCCGCGCTTGATGCGGAGGCGAAGCTAGCTGGTGGGACGGCGGTCGGCTTGAACATTTAGTTAGGCCTCACGCTCCGTGTGTATGAACTCACCGCCAGTCTCTAAGAACCGGTCTCAAAGCCGCATTTTCTTGAATCAGGTTTCCGGAAGAATCCGCGATCATGTATGAGTGCGGACTGAATTCAAGGCATCGGGAACTTGAAGCCAACTTATCTTGAAAGTACTTGAAGGAACCAAGCTTTTCCGCCATCTTCATGGTCCGATCTATGATGTAATGTTCGAATAAATAGAACCATGCTCCCTCGGCGCCGCTTGAGTTTGCTCCAATAGTAAAAACGCTTAGATTTGCAGACAGGTTCGACACGTTTTTTCCTAAGCGCAAGTCGCTCTCGACGTTGTCAACGTTCAACGACATGTACGTACCAAGGACGTCATTCGTGAACTCGAACCTCACGTAGTGCGGACCCATTCCAGATATCTTTGACTGGAGATAGTGGCGTCTTTGCTGAGCATCAATGCATTCATAAACCAGGACGCCATCTTCGAGGTATACCGAAATACGATCTGTGTGCGAATTTCCATATTCCGCTAAATATACGCGCCTTAATGGCTGCGTCGGCGCAAACGATATGTGAGATACGAAGCAAAAGCCCGGGCGAGATTCGAAGTCCGTCCTTCCACTTGAGTAGGATTCTGTCATTCGATCAAGCAGTTCGTCGTAAAAAACGATTTTCGTTTCAATCTTTCGTTGCATTAGCAGCGAACTGATTAGGACTGGGTCGTTTTCCTCCGCAAGTGCATAAATGATCAAGACACGATAGCCGCCGATTTTTGTTAATTTGAGTATTGGCTTTACGACAGCTCTCGCTTCCTCTCTCCCTCTAATCGATTCAGCATATTCAGTGGCTTGTGAAATGTAACTTTCAGCGAGCGCCTTGAATTTCGCTCGATTTCCATCCTGCCGCGCAGTCGTGATATCACCGACAAATGGTGTCTTTAGCTCAACCACAACAACGTTCCCAGTATGTGACTCTGCTCCTAGGAAGTCAGGTTCTGGTTGAAAGTTCCTATCGGAGTCAAACGGGATTGAATTGGGCGAGCCTTGCTCAAAGGACACTGCTAGATCGAGTCCAAGCGTCGAGAAGATAACGGGATGCCGTTCAAATAAGCGCTGGTACGAAGCTTCGTCGTTCACTTGCCGGATTAGTAGACAATACAGATCATAGATTGCATCCCAGAGCTGGTCAGACCGTGACATAAACTTTCTCCGTGAGGCCTAACGGGGCGGCGGATAAGCCGCGCAGGGCGGGAGAGCCGAAGGCTTTTCCGCCCGGAGTCGGCTTGATCCGCTGGTTGTGCGGCGCGAAGCGCCAAACAAGCAGCGGATG
>JBATNZ010000252.1:0-19681 GCA_049290615.1 Candidatus Contendibacter sp. | reverse complement strand
ATCACCTTCATGCTGCGCAGCTTCGAGCCGGGTCGGGTCGTGCCCGTGCGACTCGAACCCTCGCCCCCTCTTGAACCGGCGCCCCCGTAGTCCAAAACGGGTGAATTCGCCAAAATGAGAATTGCTGTTCATTAGACGCGAGGCTACTTCGTGAACGCACCCGACGCCCTGGTCCCCAACGCCATGCGGCTGGCGGAATACGCCCACCGCCAGATCGGCCATCGTCGCAAGGCCCCGCCCGGCGAGGACCGCCCCGCCTATTTCCTGCACTTGGCCGAAGTCGCCTGGCTGCTGATGGATGGCGGCATCAGCGACGATGAGCTGGTCGCCGCCGCCTACCTGCACGACATCATCGAGGACTGCGATTACAGCGAAGCCACGCTGGCGGAGGCTATCGGCAACGCCCGGGTCGCCGCCCAGGTCGCCGCCGTGTCGGAAACCGACAAAAGCCAGAGTTGGGAAAACCGCCAGCAACATTACCGCGAGCGACTGGCCGCGCTGGACGATCCCCTCACTCTGGCGTTGTCCTGCGCCGACAAGACGTCCAACCTCACCGACATGAACCGGCTAATGGCCAAGGGTCATCCAGTGAGCAGCTTCACCAAACGCGGCTTCGACGCGCAACAAGCCAAGTTCGAGGCGCTGGACACGCTGTTCCAGGGCCGGACGTCGGAACGGCTGTACCAGCGCTTCCAGCGGGCACTGACGGAATTCCGGGCACGGGGCCAGGCGTCGGCCTGACCCCGCGCCCGACCGTTCAACCCTCCGGCCGATCCGTCCCAATTTTATCCTCGGCGCCGACTAGCAGATTCTGAATGTTGGAGCGGTGCCGCCAGACCAGCAGCCCGACCATGAACAGCATGGCGGCCAGCGGAACGCTCCGTACCCCGAATCCCCAGGCGAACAACGGGGTCAACGCGGCGGCGGTCAACGCCGACAGCGAGGAAATGCGGACCACGAAGGCCATGAACAGCCAGCTAGCCAGCGCCGCCAGCGCCACCGGCCAGGATAGGCCGAGGATCACGCCGAAAGCGGTCGCCACGCCCTTGCCGCCCTCGAAGCCGAAGAACACCGGGTACAAATGCCCCAGGAATGCCGCCAGCGCGGTCAGGGCCAGCCCAGTTTCATCCAGGCCGGCCCACCGCGCCAGCAGCACCGGTAGCAAGCCCTTGAGGAAATCGCCGGCCAGGGTAATCGCGGCGGCTTTCCTGCCGCCAAAGCGCAACACGTTGGTGGCGCCGGGATTGCGCGAACCTTCACTGCGAGGATCGGGCAGACCCATCGCCCGGCAGACCAGAATCGCGGTGGAAATGGAGCCGGCCAGATAGCCCAGCACGACGAACAACGCGGTGGTGAACATTCGCCGCTACCTGCGTCAGGAGGGTCGGCGGTGGGCAAAACGGGGGCGGAACGCAGCTTTTGCGTTAAGATAGGCCATCGTCTGGAACCTCGTCATGGACATCATTTTCATTCGCGACCTGCGGGTCGAAACCCTCATCGGCGTCTATCCCTGGGAGCGTCGGATTCGCCAGACCCTGATCCTCGATCTGGAACTGGGCACCGACATTCGCCTGGCGGCCGCGACCGATTGCCTTGATGATACCCTGAATTATCAGGCCGTGGCGCAACGGCTTGTCGAGTTCGCCGCCGCCAGCGACTGCCAGTTGGTCGAAACCTTGGGCGAGCGTATTGCCGAACTGGTGCTGCGAGAATTCGGCGCGCCCTGGCTGCGGCTGACCCTGCGCAAGCCCGGCGCGGTGCGCGAGGCCCGCGAGGTCGGCATCCTCATCGAACGCCGCCGGGATCGCGCTTGAGCACCATGGCCTGGGTGTACGTCGGCATCGGCAGCAACATCGTGCCGGAACGCCACATCCGCTCCGGCCTGGCCGCTCTGCGACGGCAGTTCGGTCCGCTAACCGTCTCCACGGTTTACGCCAACCCGGCGGTCGGCTTTGCCGGCGACGACTTTTTCAATCTGGTGGTGGGATTCGAGACCTGTCTGCCGGTTCGAACCGTGGCCGCCGACCTGCGCAGTATCGAGTCGAACCATCGTCATCGTGGCGACGGTCCAAAACTCGGGTCGCGGGCACTGGATCTGGATTTGCTGCTGTACGACGATCTGATCCTGCGCGAGGACGGCTTGTGCATTCCCCGCGACGAGATCCTCCGTCATGCCTTCGTGTTGAAACCACTGGCTGATGTGGCCGGAGGCCGTCGCCATCCGCTACTGGGCCTGAGCTTCGCCGAACTGTGGGCGGCTTTCGATCAGTCGCGGGAGAGGTTAACGCCGGTGGCGCTGGAATTTCAGGGAACCGGCTAAGAGGCTGTATAAAATTAAGATATTGATATTATTATCATATTATTGGAAAAGCGGGCCAAGATATGGCAATTGTTTTGGCTCAACATGGATTTCGGTCAGTGTCGTATTCGGCGTCCTCAAGTCGGGTCAAGCAGCGTCTCGATTTGAGCCAGCAGCGCCGCCAACGCCCCACGATGGCGTTCCACTACCGCCCGGCCGCCCCGCCCCGCGTTTTGACGCAACTCCAGATCGGCCAGCAGCCGGTCCACGGCAACCGCCAGTTTTCCGGCATCCGCAATCCGCCAAGCCGCATTGGCCTCCAGCAACCGCTCGCCGGCCTCGGTGAAGTTGAACATGTGCGGGCCAAACAGCACGGGCAGGCCCAGCAGCGCGGGTTCCAGCACGTTATGGCCACCAGTCGGAACCAGGCTGCCGCCGACGAAAGCCAGATCGGCGGCGGCGTAGAACCGCAACAACTCACCCATGCTGTCGCCGAGAAAAATGGCGGTATCGGGTGCGCATCGCCGCTGTTCGCTCCGCCGAACCACGCTGAAACCCCACTGTTGGCACAGTGCCGCCACCCCGTCGAAGCGTTCCGGGTGGCGAGGCACGAGAAACAACAGCAGTTCCGGCCAGCGGTCGCGGAGTTGGGCGAACGCCTCCAGAATCTGCTCGTCCTCGCCAGCATGAGTGCTGGCGGCGATCCAGACCGGCCGGTTTGCCCCCAGCAGTTCCCGCCGTAATTGCCGCCCTTGTTCGGGCAGCGTTTCCGGCGGCGTCAAGTCGTATTTAAGGTTGCCGGTCACCCGCACCCGGGGTGCGCCCAAGGCGCGGAAGCGCTCGGCGTCGGCCTCGGCCTGAGCGGCGATCAGGGTGATGTCGCGCAACATCGACGCGGTTAGCCGGCGAATCCGGGCATAACCGCGCGCCGAGTGCTCCGACAGCCGCGCGTTGGCGATCATCACCGGGATGCCGGCGACCGCGCATTGTCGCAGCAGGTTTGGCCATAGCTCGGTTTCCATGATGATCGCCAGCCGGGGCCGGGTCCGGCGCAGAAACCGCGCCACCGCGCCGGGCAAGTCATAAGGCGCATAGAAGTGATGGACCCGCTCGCCCAGTGCCTCTCGCACTTGACGGGAACCGGTCAAGGTGGTGGTCGTGACCACCAGGGGCCGATCGGGATGGCGGACCAGCAGGGCGCGGATCAGCGGCAGGGCGGCGCGGGTTTCTCCCACCGACACCGCGTGAACCCACAGCCCGCCGGATGGCGGCGATGGGATCAACCCCAGCCGCTCGCGCCAGCGCTGGCGATGCGCCGGCTCCCGATGCCCGCGCCAGTACAGCCGCAGCAGCGCTAGCGGCAGCGCCAAGTACAGCAGTCCGGTATAGATCAGGCGCAGGATCAGATCCCGCCAAGCCATCACATCCTTCATTCCGAACCCGGCAGTTCCTGATTCCACATCAGCGTCGCGCCGATCACCGCCGCCGGCATGGCCAGGAAATTGAGTCCGGGGATCAGGGTGAGCAGCAGGGTCATGCCGCCGAAGCCCAGCGTGAGCGGCCAGTGCCGGCGTAGCAGCCGGCGCTGCGCCCGGAAGTCCAACCCCCGGTTGCCGAGCGGATAGTCGGCGTACTCCAGCGCCAGCATCCAGGATGTGGACACCACCCATAGCGCCGGCGCGGCCACGTTGGCCGCCGGCACGAACGATAACACCACGAGCGGAATGGCCCAGGCCACGAAGTACAGCAACTTGCGCAGTTCCGCCAAGGGTGAAAACAGTAGATCCCGCCAGTTCGGAGCGGACGGAGGCCGGGGGGCGGAGCTGGGGGGCGCGACCATCTTTTTGACTCGTTCCGCCAGCAGGCTATTGAATGGCGCGGCGATGACGTTGGCCACCAGGGAAAAGGTATAAAAGATCACCACCAGCGCGGTCAGGATGAACAGCGGCCACAACAGCCAGTGCAACCAGGCCAGCCACTCTGGCAGCCAGCCCCGCATCGCCTGGTCGAGGCGCTCGAACTGGCCCGCGCTCCACCAGATCCCGGCGCTGAACAAGAGGGTGTTGATCAGCAGCGGAAGCGCCACGAAGCCGCGCAGGCCGGCCTTGGGCAGCCAGCGCAAGCCGGTCAGCACATAGCCCGCGCCCCGAGTGAAAGAATTGCTCATGGTCAGTAGGAATCCTCGATGGGGAAAACCGGCATTCGTTTCAAATCCTGGCAATCTACGTTACTATTTTTAAAGTTTAAAGCCGGACGCCGCCGAGGTTGGGCGGTGTCTCATTATAAGAAAACATACCGCGGTTCCGACCGTCAGCCCGACAGGTTTTAACCACCCCATGTCTGTTGTCGCTTCCATCCGGTTCCGGGTCCGTGTATCGAACACGGCCCCGGAACATTTTCAGCCACCTCGCATCATCGCTAATGTTAAAGGAGCACACGTATGAAACAACCCGTCCGCGTCGTCATCACCGGCGCTGCTGGTAACATCGGCTATGCCATGGCGTTCCGCATCGCCTCGGGCAGTATGTTGGGTCCCGATCAGCCGGTAATCCTGCAACTGTTGGAAATCACCCCGGCGCTGCAAGCGTTGCAGGGCGTGGTGATGGAACTGAACGATTGCGCGTTCCCACTGCTGGCCGGCGTGGTCGCCACCGACAAGCTGGAAGTGGCGTTCAAGGACGCCAACTTCGCCATGCTGGTCGGCGCTCGCCCGCGCGGCCCCGGCATGGAGCGCAAGGATCTGTTGACCGCCAACGGCGCCATCTTTGGGCCGCAGGGCCGGGCGCTGAACGACGTCGCTGCCCGTGACGTGCGGGTACTGGTGGTCGGCAATCCGGCCAACACCAACTCGCTCATCGCCGCCTGCAGCGCGCCCGATCTGAACCGCCGCCAGTTCCACGCCATGACCCGGCTGGACCACAACCGCGCCCTGAGCCAGTTGGCCGAGAAGACCGGTTGCCACGTCAACGACATCAAGAAGATGACGATCTGGGGCAACCACTCCTCGACCCAGTATCCCGACCTCAGCCAATGCACCGTCAAGGGCAAGCCGGCGACCTCGCTGGTGGATCAGGGCTGGTATCGCAACACCTTCATTCCCGACGTGCAGCAGCGTGGCGCCGCCATCATCAAGGCCCGCGGCGCGTCCTCGGCCGCATCCGCCGCCTCCTCGGCCATCGACCACATGCGCGACTGGGCGCTGAGCACCGCCGAGGGTGACTGGGTCAGCATGTCGGTGCCGTCCGATGGTTCCTATGGCATCGGCGAAGGCGTGATCTACTCTTATCCGTGCGTTTGCAAGAACGGCGACTACCAGATCGTGCAGGGCTTGCCGGTCGACGAGTTCAGCCGCGAGAAGATGCTGGCCACCGAACAGGAGTTGCGCGAGGAACGCGCCAGCGTCGAAGACCTGCTCAAGGTCAAGTAAGTATCTGGTCGCCGTCCCCGCGGTTATCCGGGGACGGCGGGCAGGAAATTTCCGAGTGGGCGACTACACTATTTCCGACGATAATCATAACGTCGCATCTCAAAACCACTGAACTGGAAGGCACTCACGCATGAATTACGAAGAATTTCATCGCTGGTCCATCGATGACCCCGAGGGTTTCTGGGGCGAACAGGCGAAGCTGATTCACTGGAACAAGCCGCCGCAAAAGGTGCGCGACTACAGCAAGCCACCGTTTTGCAAGTGGTTCGTCGGCGGTGAAACCAACCTCTGCTACAACGCGGTGGACCGGCATCTGGCCGACCGCGCCGATCAGCGGGCGGTCATCTACATCTCGACGGAAACCGACGAGACCGTCATTTACACCTACGCCGAACTGTACCGCGAGGTAAATCGGTTCGCGGCGGTGTTGCAGTCGCTGGGCGTCCAGAAGGGCGACCGGGTGATCATCTACATGCCGATGATCGCCGAAGCCGCTTTCGCCATGCTGGCCTGCGCCCGGATCGGCGCGATTCACTCGGTGGTGTTCGGCGGTTTCGCGGCCTACAACCTGGCGGTGCGCATCGACGACGCCAAGCCCAAGGTCATGGTGACGTCAGACGCGGGGATGCGTGGCGGCAAAGCGGTGCCCTACAAACATCTGGTGGACGAGTCGTGCAACCTGGCCAAGTTCCCGCCGGAAAAGGTGGTGATCTGCAATCGCGGCCTCGACAAGGGTCTGACGTGGGTCGAAGGTCGCGACGTGGATTACGCGACCCTGCGCGCCCAGCACATGGACGCCGAGGTGCCGATCACCTGGCTGGAATCCAACGAGCCGAGCTACATCCTCTACACTTCCGGCACCACCGGGATTCCCAAGGGCGTGCAGCGCGACGTCGGCGGCTACGCGGTGGCGCTGGCCTCCACCATGAAGCATCTCTATCACATCAACCCCGGCGAGACCATGTTCGCCACCTCCGACATCGGTTGGGTGGTGGGTCACTCCTACATCGTCTATGCCCCGCTGATCAACGGCTCGCCCACGATTTTTTACGAGGGACTGCCGATTCGGCCGGATCCCGGCATCTGGTGGAAGATCGTGCAGGAGTACCAGGTGCGGTCGATGTTCTCCTCGCCGACGGCGGTTCGTGTGCTGAAGTCGCAGGATCAGAAGTACATGACGATGCACGACGTGTCGTGCCTGCGTTACCTGTTCCTGGCCGGCGAGCCGCTGGACGAGCCAACCTCGCGCTGGATCACCGACGCGCTGAAGATTCCGGTCATCGACCACTACTGGCAGACCGAGACCGGCTGGCCGATGCTGTCCTACCTGCCGGGCGTGGATCTCAAGCCCAACCGCTTCGGTTCGCCGGGGTTCCCCGTTTACGGTTATGACATCCGAGTCATTAGCGAAGGCACCGGCGAGGAAGTGCCACGGGGTGAAAAGGGCGTGTTGGTGGTGGAGCCGCCGTTGCCGCCGGGTTGCTTGAGCACGGTGTGGGGCGACGACAAGCGCTTCGTCCAGAGCTATTTCACCAGCTTCAAGGCGATGCTGTACACCTCCTCCGACTGGGCGGTGCGCGACGAGGATGGCTATTTCTTCATCCTGGGTCGCACCGACGACGTGATCAACGTGGCCGGGCACCGACTGGGTACCCGCGAAATCGAAGAGGCGATCCAGAACCATCCGGCCGTCGCCGAAGTGGCGGTGATCGGCGTGGCGGACAAGGTCAAGGGTCAAGTGCCGGTCGGCTTTTGCCGACTGAAGGATCCGACCCAACTCGATGCGCCGGGCGCCACCGAGCGGCTGGAAAAGGAGATCATCGCCAAGGTGCAGGAGTTGCTAGGGGCGGTGGCCAAGCCGCACAACGTCCACTTTGTCTCCTCGCTGCCGAAGACCCGTTCCGGCAAGCTGCTGCGCCGTTCCATCCAGGCGCTGGCCGAGGGTCGCGATCCGGGCGATCTGTCGACCCTCGACGATCCAAACTCGCTGGAAGAAGTGCGCCGGGCGATCGGGCAGCACTAAACCCGGCTCCTTGCCGACGCCCGCCACGCGGCTCCATGTCCCGGCGGCGGGTGCCGGTCCCAATCAGTTTCGTCCGAAACCCTCCCCTCACATAAGGGGAGGGTTTTTTATCGAGAATTACAATTGCCTGGCCCGCTCGCGCAAGATGTACTTCTGCATCTTGCCGGTCGAGGTCTTGGGCAGCGGGCCGAACACCACGGTCTTGGGCACCTTGAACCGCGCCAGTTGGCCGCGGCAGAACTCGATGATTTCCTCTTCGGTGACGTGCTCCATGCCCGACTTGACGGTCACGAAGGCGCACGGCGTCTCGCCCCACTTCTCGTCGGGCCGCGCCACCACCGCCACCTCCATCACCGCCGGATGCCGGTACAGCACGTCCTCGACCTCGATGGTGGAGATGTTCTCGCCGCCGGAGATGATAATGTCCTTGGAGCGGTCCTTGATGTCGATGTAGCCGTCCTCGTGCCAGACCGCTAGATCGCCGCTGTGGAACCAGCCGCCTTCGAAGGCCTCCTCGGTGGCGGCTGGGTTTTTCAGATAGCCCTTCATTACTACATTGCCGCGCATGAAGATCTCGCCGATGGTTTCACCATCCCGCGGCACCGGTTCCAGGTTCTGGGCGTTGGCCACCATCAGCCCTTCCAGCATCGGGTAGCGCACGCCCTGCCGGGACTTGAGCGCCGCCCGTTCCTCCAGGCTCAGTTCATTCCAGTGGCTGTGCCAGGCGCACACCACCGATGGTCCGTAGGTCTCGGTCAGGCCATAGGTGTGGGTGACGTCAAAACTCATCCGTTCCATGCCCTCGATCACCGCCGCCGGCGGTGCCGCGCCCGCGGTCATCACCTTGACGGCATGGTTGATGCCAGCCTTCATCGCGTCCGGGGCGTTCTTGAGCAGGTTCAGCACGATCGGCGCGCCACAGAAGTGGTTGACCTTCTCTTGCTTGATCAGATCGAACACCAGGTCGGCCCGAACCTGACGCAGGCAGACATTGGTGCCCACCGCGGCGGCGATGCTCCACGGGAAGCACCAGCCGTTGCAGTGGAACATCGGCAGAGTCCACAGATAGACCGGGTGCAGACCCATGTTCCACACCAGCACGTTGCTGATCGCGTTCAGGTAGGCGCCGCGATGGTGGTAGACCACGCCCTTCGGGTTGCCGGTGGTGCCGGAGGTGTAGTTCAGGGAAATGGCCTGCCACTCGTCGGCGGGTGTTTGCCAGGGGAATTCCGGATCGCCCCCGGCCAGCAGCGTCTCGTAATCCAGCGCCCCCAGTTTCTCGCCTCCGACAAACTGCGGGTCGTCCACGTCGATCACCAACGGGCGTTTCTGGACTTGAATCAGCCGCAGCGCCTTACCGATCGTCTCGGAAAACTCGCGGTCGGTGAACAAAATCTTGGCCTCGCCGTGTTCGAGCATGAAGGCGATGGCTTCGGCATCCAACCGGATGTTCAGGGTATTCAGCACCGCTCCGCTCATCGGCACGCCGAAATGCACTTCGAACATTTCCGGGATGTTGGGCAGCATCGCCGCCACCGTGTCGCCCAGGCCGATGCCGCGTTGTCGCAACGCCGACGCCAATCGTCGGCAGCGGGCGTAGGTTTCCGCCCAGTTGCGCCGGGTCGAACCATGCACCACGGCGGTGTGGTCGGGATAGACCGATGCGGCGCGTTCGATAAAGGTCAGCGGGGTCAGCGGCACGAAATTGGCCGCGTTCCGGTCCAGGCCCATCTCGTAGGGATTGTGAGTGGTGGCGCTCATGCGATGTTGTCCTCGTTGTATTTGCGTTGAATACCGATGGTGGTTCGGCGGTGCGACCGATTCAGCAACCTTTCCATTCCGGTTTGCGCTTGGCGATGAAGGCGTCGATGCCTTCGCGGGCATCCTCGCTGTTCATGTTGCAGGCCATGATTTCGCTGGCGCGGGCGTAGGCCTCCTCCATGCCCATCTCCAATTGCCGGTAGAACAGTTCCTTGCCCATGGTAATGGCCAGCGGCGACTTGTGACAGATCGAATCGGCCAGGCGCCAGACCGTGGCGTCCAGTTGATCCAGCGGCGCGACCCGGTTCACCAAGCCCTGGCGCAGGGCGGTCGACGCGTCGATGAAATCACCGGTCAGCAACAGCTCCAACGCCTGCTTGCGGCCCAGGTTGCGGCTGAGTGCCACGCCGGGGGTAGCGCAGAACAGGCCAACGTTGATCCCGGAGGTGGCGAAGCGGGCATTCTCGGCGGCGACCGCCAGATCGCAGGCCGCGACCAGTTGGCAACCGGCGGCGGTGGCGATGCCATGGACGCGGGCGATGACCGGTTGCGGCAGGCGGTTGATGGTCAGCATCACCCGCCCGCACTGGGCGAACAGCGCCTGGTGAAAGGCTGGATCGGTATGGGCGCGCATTTCCTTGAGATCGTGGCCGGCGCAGAACGCCGGACCGGCCCCGGCGATCACCACGACCCGGACCGTGTTATCGGCGGCGACGGCGTCCAGCGCCGCTTGCAGCGCCTCCAGCATGGCTTGGGACAGTGCGTTGTACTGCTTGGGGCGGTTGAGCGTCAGCATGGCGACGCCCGCTTCATCCTGGCGCAGCACGATGGCGTCTTCGGAATGGACGGTTGCGGTCATGGTCATTTTCCTCGAAGATGAAAAATCGTTTTTGGGAGATGAGACGGTCGTGGCGAATCTCGACGCACGGACGATTTCGTTCTTGTGCTCAATTTTAGCCTACTGGCCTGATGCAATGGTTTTGACAGGTGAGGATATTTTGTTGTGCGGGAGCGTCCTCGGGTCGCTGCTGAAACAGGGGGACAAGGTATGAAAAAACACTATTTTGGTACGGACGGCATTCGCGGGCGGGTCGGCGATCATCCCATCACGGCGGAATTCGTATTGAAACTGGGCTGGGCGGTCGGACGGGCGTTGCAAACTCAGGGTTTCAACAAGGTGGTCATCGGCAAGGATACCCGCATCTCCGGCTATATGTTCGAATCCGCCCTGGAAGCGGGCCTGTCGGCGGCTGGGGTCAACATCGCGCTGCTGGGGCCGATGCCGACGCCCGGCATCGCCTATCTGACCCGAACCTTGCACGCCTGCGCCGGCATCGTGGTCAGCGCCTCCCACAATCCCTATTACGACAACGGCATCAAGTTTTTTTCCCGCGATGGCCAGAAACTGCCGGACGCGGTCGAATTGCGCATCGAGGAATTGCTGGAGCAGCCACTGACCACCGCCGAACCCGATGCTCTGGGCAAGGCCGAGCGCATCGTGGATGCGGCTGGCCGCTACATCGAGTTGTGCAAAAGCACGGTGTCCGCCTACACCAGTTTGGCGGGCCTGAAAATCGTGGTGGACTGCGCCCATGGCGCCACCTACCACATCGCACCCAGCGTATTCAATGAAATGGGCGCGACCGTGATTCCCATCGGCGTCTCGCCCGATGGTCTGAACATCAATCAGGACTGCGGTTCCACCCATCCCGCGATTTTGCGCGCGCTGGTTCGGGAGCAGGGCGCCGATCTTGGCATCGCCTTCGACGGCGACGGTGACCGGGTGATCATGGTGGACCATCGGGGCGAGGTGCTGGATGGCGACGAATTGCTGTTCATCATCGCCCGCGACCGCCTGCGCACCGGTAGCCGCTTCAACGCCGTGGTCGGCACCCTGATGAGCAATCTGGGCCTGGAGGTAGCGCTGCGGGCGCTGGGACTGGATTTGCGCCGCGCCAAAGTCGGCGACCGCTACGTCATGGAGAGGTTGCTGGCCGAGAACCTGATTCTGGGCGGCGAAAATTCCGGCCATATCATCTGCCTGGATCGGACCACGACCGGCGACGGTATTATTTCCGCCTTGCAGGTGTTGTCGGCGATGCTGCAATCCGGCAAGAGCCTGCACGATCTTAAGGCCGGCATGAGCAAGTATCCCCAAGTTTTAATTAACGTATCGGTCACCGGCCAGGTGGATCTACGCCGGCCGCCCATTCAGGAAGCGGTTCGGGCGGTGGAGAGCCAGTTGGGCGACCATGGCCGGGTGTTGCTGCGCCCTTCCGGAACCGAGCCGGTGGTACGAGTCATGGTGGAAGGCGCGGACGCCGGCGCCGTCGAGCGCCATGCCCGGGAACTGGCTGGCGTGGTGCGGGAGACTTTGTCGGCATGATTGCTTTCCGGACGTGAAATCCGTAAGCTTGCCCGGCTTTTTCGCAAGCGGGAGAAGAATGACATGCGCCGTAAGCTGGTGGCTGGAAACTGGAAAATGAATGGCTCGACCAGCAGCATCCGTGAGTTGCTGCAAGGAATCCTGGGGGGCGCCGCCGAGGTCGCCGCCGTCGAACTGGTTGTGTTTCCGCCGTTCGTCTACCTGGATGCGGTCGGGCGACAACTGGCCGGCGCCACGATTGGCTGGGGCGCGCAAAATCTCTCCGAACACGTTTCGGGCGCCCACACCGGCGAAGTGGCTGGTCCGATGTTGAAGGATTTTGGCTGTGCCTACGTGATCGTCGGCCACTCCGAGCGGCGCACGCTGTATGGCGAAAGCGATCAGGTGGTGGCGCGCAAGTTCGCCGCCGCGCGCAAGTTTGGCCTCAAGCCGATCCTCTGTGTCGGCGAGACCCTGGAAGAACGCGAGCAGGGCGTGACCGAAGCCGTGGTCGGGCGGCAGCTCAAGGCGGTGCTCGATTTGGAAGGCATCGCCAGTTTCGCCGACGCGGTCATCGCTTATGAACCGGTTTGGGCGATTGGCACCGGCCGCACCGCGACCTCCGCGCAGGCGCAAGAGGTTCACGCCTTCATTCGCGCCCAGTTGGCCGCGCTCGATCCGGCGCTGGCGAGCCAGGTTCAGATTCTGTACGGCGGCAGCGTCAAGGGTTCCAACGCTGGGGAACTGCTGGCGATGCCCGACATTGATGGTGGCTTGGTGGGCGGCGCGTCGCTTGATCCCAAGGATTTCTTGGCGATCGCCAGGGCGGGTTGTTAAACTGCCGCCATGGTTCACACCCTGATTCTCGTCGCCCATGTCGTGGTTGCGGTCGCGCTGATCGCGCTGGTGCTGCTGCAACAGGGCAAGGGCGCCGATGCCGGAGCGGCATTTGGCAGCGGCGCTTCGGCGACCATGTTCGGATCGCAGGGTTCCGCGTCCTTTCTGAGTCGGACCACCGCCATTCTGGCGACCGTGTTCTTTCTGACCAGTCTGACCTTGGCGTATCTCTCAACCCAGACTTCCGCGCCTCAGAGCGTTGTTGAACGGGTCCAAGCGGAAAAGCCCGTCGAGCCGCCCAAAGGCAGTGCTCCCTCGGATGTGCCGAAATTGCCACAACAATAGCGGGAAATCCGCCTGATGCTTTACCGTGCCGATGTGGTGGAACTGGTAGACACGCTAGCTTGAGGGGTTAGTGGCGCAAGCCGTGCCGGTTCGAGTCCGGCCATCGGTACCAAAACAATACGGAGCATCCCGAACGCCAGATTCGAGATGCGTGATGCAATTCCCGAACAGGGCTTGCAGACCATCATGAGGTTCCGCGTCCCATGTGGCGTTTTAATTATAAGAAATCATTCGCCCCAATCGTTGTTCCCGGTAGGCCCATTCCAGAGTGTTTCGGTCGCGCCATCCGGCGGGTCCGCATGCCTGGGTTCCAGTCCAGGGCCTAGCCAACCTAGCGCTTTCTCCCGGCTCGCCATGTCGAAGGTGCGACTCCGATGCTGTCCAATTACCTTCCTGTCCTGATATTCGTGGTCATCTCCATCGCGGTGGCCGTGATCGTGATCAGCCTTGGCTATTTCCTTGGCCCCCACCGTCCCGATGGTGAAAAGTTGTCGCCCTATGAGTGCGGTTTCGAATCGTTCGAGGATGCCCGAATGAAATTCGATGTCCGTTATTACCTGGTGGCCATTTTATTCATCATTTTCGATCTGGAAATCGCTTTTCTGTTTCCCTGGGCGATCGTACTCGATCAAATCGGCCTGTTCGGTTTTGCCTCGATGGCGATCTTTCTCGGTATCCTGGTGATCGGCTTCATTTACGAGTGGAAGAAAGGAGCCTTGGAATGGGAATAGAAGGTATTCTTGAAAAGGGCGTGGTGACCACCACGGCCGACAAGCTGATCAATTGGGCGCGCACCGGTTCGATGTGGCCGATGACCTTTGGTTTGGCCTGCTGCGCGGTGGAAATGATGCACGCCGGCGCGTCCCGCTACGACCTGGACCGGTTCGGCATCGTGTTCCGGCCCAGTCCCCGCCAGTCCGACGTCATGGTCGTCGCCGGCACCCTGTGCAACAAAATGGGGCCAGCCCTGCGCAAGGTCTACGATCAGATGCCCGAGCCGCGCTGGGTGATTTCCATGGGTTCCTGCGCCAACGGTGGCGGCTATTACCACTATTCCTATGCGGTGGTGCGTGGTTGCGACCGGATCGTACCGGTGGACATTTACGTGCCCGGTTGCCCGCCGACGGCGGAAGCGCTGATATACGGGATCATTCAGTTGCAGAACAAGATCAAACGCACCAACACCATCGCCCGCTGAGAGAAATGCTTCATGGCTGACGCGCAGATCCTTGTGGAAAAACTCCAGGCCCGGTTCGGCGATGCCCTGCTGGGATGCAAGCTCGACCGAGGGGAAGTCACCATCGAAGTGGCGCCGGCAAGGGCCATCGAGGTGTTCACCGCCCTGCGCGCTGAGCCGGACTTCGCTTTCGAGCAGGTCATGGATGTTTGCGGAGTCGATTACTCGGCCTACGGCGAAGTGGAATGGGTCACCAGCGAATCCACCAACCAGGGATTCAGCCGCGGTGTGGTGGAGCGGGCCACCGGACGCGGAGTCTCGGCCATCCAGTATGCGGCTGAAAAGCCGGTGACGACCCGAAGCGGGTTCGCCGCCGTCTATCAATTACTGTCGGTATCCCGTAACCAGCGGCTGCGGGCGCGCGTCTTCGCGCTCGATGATGAACTGCCGGTGGTGCCCTCGGTGGTGGGGATTTGGGCATCGGCTAATTGGTTCGAGCGCGAGGCGTTTGATCTGTTTGGCATTGTCTTCGAAGGCCATCCGGATTTGCGCCGCATTCTGACCGACTATGGTTTCATCGGCCATCCGTTCCGCAAGGATTTCCCGCTGATTGGCAATGTCGAGATGCGTTACGATCCCGAACGTGGTCGCGTGGTGTACGAGCCAGTGAGCATCGAGCCTCGTGTGCTGGTGCCCCGCGTCATTCGCAAGGACAGCCGTTATCTGCCCGAGTCTCACTAACCGAGAAAACCGCCGATGCCTGAGATTCGCAATTACACCCTGAACTTCGGGCCGCAGCATCCAGCCGCTCACGGTGTGCTGCGCCTGGTGCTGGAACTGGACGGCGAGGTAGTCCAACGCGCCGATCCGCACATTGGTCTGTTGCACCGCGGCACCGAAAAGCTGGCCGAGAGCAAGCCGTTCAATCAGAGCATCGGCTACATGGACCGGCTCGATTACATGTCGGCGATGTGCAACGAGCACGCCTATGTGTTGGCCATCGAGAAACTGCTGGGCATCCAGCCGCCTTTGCGCGCCCAGTACATCCGGGTCATGTACGCGGAAATCACCCGGATTTTGAATCACCTGCTGTGGATCGGCGCGCACGGTCTGGATGTCGGCGCCATGACCGTTTTTCTTTATGCTTTCCGCGAGCGCGAGGATCTGATGGACTGCTACGAGGCGGTCTCTGGGGCGCGGCTGCATCCCTCCTATTTCCGGGTGGGCGGCGTCTATCGCGACCTGCCGAACTCGATGGCGAAGTATGAGTATGAAACGTCCAGGCTCCACAGCAAGAAGGACGTGGACGAACGGAACGCCACCCGGCAGGGATCGCTGCTCGACTTTATCGAAGCGTTCACCGACCGGTTCCCAGGACGAGTGGATGAATACGAAACGCTGTTGACCGATAACCGCATCTGGAAGCAGCGGCTGGTCGGCATCGGCGTGGTGTCGCCCGAGCGCGCCCTGCAACTGGGCTTTTCCGGACCGATGCTGCGCGGTTCCGGCTTCGCCTGGGATCTGCGCAAGAAGCAGCCCTACGATGTCTACGATCAACTGGATTTCGACATCCCGGTCGGGGTCAACGGCGACTGCTACGACCGCTATCTGGTCCGGGTCGAGGAGATGCGCCAAGCCAATCGCATCATCCGGCAATGCGTGAAATGGCTGAAGGAAAATCCCGGCCCGGTGATTGTCGACGATTACAAGGTCGCACCGCCGCCGCGCGAGAACATGAAAGAGGACATGGAAGCTCTGATCCATCATTTCAAGTTGTTCACGGAAGGTTATTGCGTACCCGAGGGCGAGGTCTATGTGGCCACCGAGCATCCCAAGGGCGAATATGGCATCTATCTGATTTCCGATGGCGCCAACAAGCCGTATCGGGTCAAGGTCCGGGCAGCGGGTTTCGCGCATCTGTCATCCATGGACGAGATGACCCGCGGCCATATGCTGGCCGATGTGGTGGCTATCATCGGCACCCAGGATATCGTCTTTGGAGAGGTTGACCGCTAATGAGTTTACGCAAGAGCGATCTGCTGTCCGCCCACGCCCGCGCGGAGATCGATCACTGGCTTACCCGCTATCCCGCTGATCGCAAGCAGTCCGCGGTGCTGGCTGCCCTGCGCGAGGTTCAGCACGAAAACGGCGGTTATCTGACCACGGAACTGATGGATGCGGTGGCCGATTATCTGGACCTGCCGCCTATCGCCGTTTACGAGGTGGCCAGTTTCTACTCGATGTTCGAATTGAAGCCGGTGGGCCGGCACAACATCGCGGTCTGCACCAACATTTCCTGCATGTTGCGGGGCAGCGATACCGTGCTGAGCTATATCGAGAGGAAGCTCGGCATCAAACTGGGCGAAAGCACCCCGGACGGCAAGTTCTACCTGAAGAAGGAAGAAGAATGCCTGGCCGCCTGCTGCGGAGCGCCGATGATGCAGGTGGATCATGTCTACTACGAGAACCTGACTCCTGAGAAAGTGGATCGGATTCTCGCTAGCCTGGAGTAAACCGCGATGGCCAACGAAGTCTGCTACCGGACACTCGGCCTGGACCGGCCCTGGTCCATCGAGACCTACCGGAGCGTGGGGGGTTACGAAGCCTGGCAAAAAATTCTGGCTGGGCAACTGACGCCCGATCAGGTCATTGACGAGGTCAAGAAGTCCGGCCTGCGCGGCCGTGGCGGCGCCGGGTTTCCGGCCGGTCTGAAATGGACTTTCATGCCGCGCAACGCGCCTGGTCAGAAGTACATGGTCTGCAATTCCGACGAATCCGAGCCGGGTACTTGCAAGGACCGCGACATTCTGCGCTTCAACCCACACGCCTTGGTCGAGGGCATGGCCATCGCCGGTTTCGCCACCGGTTCCACGGTCAGCTACAATTACATGCGCGGCGAGTTCATGGATGAGCCTTACCAGCGCTTCGAGGGCGCGGTCAAGGAAGCTTACGCCGCCGGTCTGCTGGGCAAGAACATCCAGGGATCAGGGATCGACTTCGATTTGTACCCGACTCTGGGGGCCGGCGCCTATATCTGCGGTGAGGAAACCGCGCTGCTGGAGTCGCTGGAAGGCAAGAAGGGCCAGCCCCGCTTCAAGCCGCCGTTCCCGGCCAGCTACGGTCTGTACGGTCGGCCGACCACCATCAACAACACCGAATCGTTCTCTTCGGTGCCGTCGATTATTCGCAACGGCGGCGAGTGGTTCGCCAACCTTGGCACGACCAATGCCGGCGGCACCAAGATTTTCTCGGTTTCCGGCCATGTCGAAAAGCCTGGCAACTTCGAAGTATCGCTGGGTCTGCCCTTCGCCGAACTGCTGGTCTTGGCCGGTGGGGTCTGGAAAGGCCGTAAACTCAAGGCAGTGATTCCGGGCGGCTCCTCGGTGCCGGTGGTGCCGGGCGACATCATGCTGAAAACCAACATGGACTACGACTCGGTCAGTAAAGTGGCCGGTTCGATGCTCGGTTCCGGCGCGGTGATCGTGATGGACGAGACCACCGACATGGTCAAGGTGCTGCAGCGCCTCTCCCGGTTCTATTTTTCCGAATCCTGCGGGCAATGCACCCCCTGCCGTGAGGGCACCGGCTGGTTGTATCGGATGGTCACCCGCATCGTCGAGGGCAAGGGGCGGCCCGAGGATCTGGACCTGCTGGACAGCGTGGCCAGCAAGATCGAGGGACGCACCATCTGCGCGCTGGGCGATGCCGCCGCCATGCCGGTGCGCAGCTTCGTCAAGCACTACCGGCACGAGTTTGCCTATTACATCGAGCACAAGCGCAGCATGGTCGGCGGCGCGACGGCCCTCCTGGCCGCCTGAGCGGAACCTCCAACACGGTCGCAGTGGGTAAAAGATGAGCGAGGAATTGGTCAACATCGAAGTCAACGGTATCCCGCTGAAGGCGCGCAAGGGTGCGATGCTCATCGAGATCACCGATGCGGCGGGCATCTCGATCCCCCGGTTTTGTTACCACAAGAAACTGTCCATTGCCGCCAGTTGCCGGATGTGTCTGGTCGAGGTGGAGAAGGCGCCCAAACCGCTGCCGGCCTGCGCGACGCCGGTGATGGAGGGCATGAAGGTCCACACCGAGTCGCCCAGGGCGCTGGCCGCGCAGAAGGGCACCATGGAGTTCCTGCTGATCAATCATCCGCTGGACTGTCCGATCTGCGACCAGGGCGGGGAGTGCGAGTTGCAGGACGTGGCTTTGGGCTACGGCGGCGATGTGTCGCGCTTCGCCGAGCGCAAACGGGTGGTCAAGGACAAGGACATCGGACCGTTGATCGCCACCGACATGACCCGCTGCATTCATTGCACCCGCTGTGTGCGCTTCGGCGATGAAATCGCCGGCCTGCGCGAGCTGGGCGCCACCGGTCGCGGCGAGGATATGGAAATCGGTACCTACGTGGCCCATAGCGTGATTTCGGAACTGTCGGGCAACGTCATCGACCTCTGTCCGGTTGGCGCGCTGACCGCCAAGCCGTCCCGCTACCGGGGGCGCTCCTGGGAATACGTACAACATGCTGCTATCGCTCCGCATGATTCGGTCGGCTCCAACATCTTCATTCACACCCTGCGCGGTAAGGTGATGCGGGTGGTTCCGCTCGAGAACGAACAGGTCAACGAAACCTGGATTGCCGACCGCGACCGATTCAGCTACGAAGGCATCTACAGCGATGACCGCCTGGCCAAGCCGTTGATTGGTGGTGCCGAGGCGGATTGGGAAACCGCACTGGAAGCCACATCCAGGGGTTTGAAGGACGTGATCGCCCGCCATGGCGCCGATGCGGTCGGTTTCCTGGTCTCGCCGACCGCGACTGTCGAGGAACTGTATTTGGCGCAGAAGCTGGCGCGCGGTCTGGGCGTGGCCAATATCGACCACCGCCTGCGTCAGGCCGATTTCAGCGATCAGGGCGCGGCGCCGGTCTTTCCGTGGCTGGGGCAGGCGCTTGAGGATTTGGAAAAGGTCAAGGCGGCGTTGTTGATCGGCTCCAACGTGCGGATGGAACAACCACTGGCTGGCCATCGCCTGCGCAAGGCGGCGCTGGCGGGCGGCCATATCATGTTCATCAACCCGCGCGACTTCGATTTCCGCTTCCCGGTGGCCGCGAAAGTGATCACCGATCCGGCCGGAATGGTCGCGGCGCTGGCCGGCGTAGCCCAGGCGGTGGCGGAATTGAAGGGTCAGGCCCTGCCGGCGAGCTTGGCGGGTCTGGTTGCGGGCGCTCCGAGCGAGGCCGAACGGGCCATCGCTTCTAGTCTCATCAACAATGCGCCAGCCACCGTGCTGTTGGGTAATCTGGCGGTCTCACATCCGGCCTTCGGGCAACTGCGGGCGCTGGCGGGCTTCGTGGCTTTGCATACGGGCGCTCGGTTGGGCTATCTGCCCGAGGCCGCCAATTCAGTGGGCGGCTGGCTGGCCGGCGCGGTGCCGCACCGCCTGCCGGGCGG
>JBATNZ010000251.1:0-3527 GCA_049290615.1 Candidatus Contendibacter sp. | reverse complement strand
TCCCCCTCGCGCCCCTGCCGGAAGGGCTGCCCTACGGCGTGGCCCGCGTGGGCGTGCGGCTGCCGCGAGGACCGATCCCGGACGATCCGTCGTGGAGCGAATGCAGACGCCGGGCGGTCGCGGCCGGCCCGCTGGAGGGGTCGGCGTAGGTCCTGCACGATGGGGAAGGCTACCGGCTGCACGAGCCGCCGGTGGTTTACGGTCGCGGCGCGGGCCATGTGCGCTACGAACCGCTGCCGGAATCCCATCGCGACGCGCTGGTGCTGCACGTTCACTCGCACGGCGACGGGGAGGCGTATTTTTCTGTCCAGGACGACCGGGCGAATCGGGAAGCGGGCGACAGCGTCTACGTCGCCGTGGTGTTCGGGCGTTGCCGGGCGGTGGAGACGATCACCGAAGCGTGGCGGCGGGTGATCTGGCGATGGCGGTTCGACCTGCCGGGTTCGGGGGGAATGCCGGCGTGGGACCGATCCACTCAACCTGAACACCAGACCGCATAGGACCGCTGGCCCGCCTGGAGGCTCGATCCCTGAAGGGGTTTTCGAGGGTCGGTCCTTCGGTTTGGCCTCCAGCGTTCTCCCCGGCGTCGCCAGGACGCTTCAAAACCTTGGCCCGACGCGAGAGGGCCGCTTCCGGCTGGTTCGGAGGGAGGCTACGGCGGATGTTGGGCGGGAAAATGGAATGCGGCGGCTGGAACAAACCATGGGCGCCGTCATCCGGGGTCAGGCGGGGACAGCGGCCCTCGCCTTCAACCGCCTTTCGCCCGCAGCACCCGCACGTCCGCCTCGCTCAAGCCGGTCTTCTCCGCCAGCAAGCGGTCATCGGCGATCAGGTCCAGCAGGCTCCGGGCAATGCGCACGCGTTCCTGCCGCTGGCCTTCCTGCTGGCCTTCCTGGCGGCCTTCCTGGCGGCCTTCTTCCAGGCCTTCGGCGAACACTTCCTGATAAAAACGGGTTTGTTTCAATTCCACGTTGAGCATGTCCAGCATTTTTCGGATCTCCTCCCGCGACAGGCGCGGTAACTTGTACACCAGCAAGGTCTCCACCCAGTCGGCTAGCGCGGCGTCGGGCCACTCCCCCGCGTGCGCCGGTTCCGCCAGGAGCGCCTTGGCCGTCGCCACCACTTCATCCGGCGGGGCCAGCATCAAGCCCAGTACGCGCACCCCCCGCGTCGGCGCCGGCGCTTGGAGCGCTTCCTCCAGATACACCCGTTTGACCCAGGGATCGGCCAAAAGTCGCGCGTAGGCCGCTTCCGCCGGGCCTTCCGTCGCCCGGTTCGGAAACAGGGCCACCGCCCGCCAGGCCGGGCGCGGCGGACGCCGGTACAAATACAGGAACAGTTCCGAGAACCAGCGGGCGTGAAAGTCCGGGTCGCGCTGGAACTGCGTCTCGACGAACACCAGCGGCCCGTCCGGACGATCCTCCGGTGGCACGAGCACCCCATCCAGCCGGAACCCGGTCTGCTTGATTTCCTCGGCGCGCAGCACGTAGCCCGCCGCCGGCGTTGCCAGTCCCGCCAGTTCCAGCACCAGGTCCGGCCAGTCCTGAAACAGCCGGTAAAACAGACTGTCCGTTCGCATCCGCTTCCGCGCGCCTCCCGCGAGGTTTTGATCCGGGCTTGGATCGGAGAAATCATACGGCATTTCTTGTTCGAGGCCCGGCGGCGGAATCCCAATCTCATCCTCCCGCTCTATCGCGCCCGCCGCTGGCCCGATCCGGCCGGTATGGAATGCTGACCGTGAATCCAACCACCCTGGAGCCCCCCATGCCCGATCTGCACCTCCCCGAACCCTGGCTGGAACGTCCGGTGCGGGTGCTCCTGATCGGCGCCGGCGGCACCGGCTCGCATCTCTTTGGCGCGTCGATGACGCTCGATCATGCCTTGCGGGCGCTGGGCCATCCGGGCGGCCTCCACCTCACGGTCTACGACCCCGACCGGGTGACGGCGGCGAACATCGGACGGCAGGCGCTCTGGCCCGCCGACGTCGGCCAGAACAAGGCGGTGACCCTGGTGCAGCGCGCCAACCTGGCGCTGGGTCTGGACTGGGTGGCGGTGCCGCGCGCCTTCTCACCGGCCACCGGCGCGTTGGCGGATTTCGATTTGATCCTGACGGCGGTGGATCGGGCCGCCGTGCGCGCCGCCATCGGGCGACTGGCCCACATCCGCACCTACGGCGGCGACCCGCCGATCTGGTGGCTGGATGCCGGCAATGCGGAACACGAGGCGCAGATCGTGTTCGGTTGCTGGCGGGCGGCCAGGAACGCCACCTGGATTCCCAACGTGTTCGATCTATATCCCGAACTGGCGACCCTCGACGACCGCCGCCAGCGCGCCCCGTCCTGTTCGGCGGCGGAAGCGCTGGCCCGCCAGTGGCTCCCCATCAACCGGCTCGTCGCCGACCTCGCCCAGACGCTGCTGTGGCGGCTGTTCCGGCAGGGCCGGCTGGACGTTTGCGGCGCGCTGATCGATCTGGCGACCCTCAGCGTCCGTCCGCTGCGCGCCGATCCCCATGTGTGGGCGGGGTTCGGCTGGCCCAGGGCGCGGCGGCCGGCGGCGGAAACCCGATAGATCCCCGCCGCCCATGCCCGGCGAAGGCTGCCACAAGAGGACGGGAGCGCACCCTTGCCGCAACGCATCGCGTGGTAGTCTGAAATCACTCCAACCGATCGGTCATTCCCCCCGAGCGGAGGCCCGATCCCCGGTTCGATGCCACAGGGTATGGGCCAACATCCGCCTTCCTTTCTCCATGGCACGAGGGTTTTTGCCATGGCCAGCGTCAATAAAGTCATCCTGATCGGCCACCTGGGCCAGGACCCGGAGTTGCGCTACACCGCCAGCGGCAAAGCGGTCGCCAACGTCCCTCTCGCCACCCACGAACGCTGGAAGGACAAGACCACCGGCGATCAGCAGGAGCGTACCGAGTGGCATCGCGTGGCGTTCTACAGCCCGCTGGCGGAAATCGTCGGCCAGTATTTGCGCAAGGGGGCCTCGGTGTACGTCGAAGGCCGCCTGCAAACCCGCCAGTGGCAGGACCCGACCGGCCAGGACCGTTCCACCACCGAGATCGTCGCCGGCACATTGAAGATGCTGGGCCGGAAAGGGGAGGCTCCGGCGGCGGCGGTGGGCCAGTCCCCCGCGCGCGCCGCGTCGGCGGCGGCCTCCGAACCGGCCTCGGCCGGGGAGATGGACGAGACCGATAGTCCGTTCTAGCGACCGACGAGCGAACGGGCGAGCGCCCTCTCGATCCCGATCCCGAGCGCGCTTGCCTGCCTGCCGATCCGTGCGATGCTGAATTCAGTCGTAACCGAACGAGAACCCGCCCGTGACCGATCTGAACACCCTCAACGCCCGCCTGGCGGCCTTGCGCCTACCGCCGCAGACCGAAGCCAGTCTCGCCGCGCTGCCCGCCAGTCTGGATCGGGCGCGCGTCGACCACGCCCTCCGCCAAGCCGAGAGTGGCCAGCCGGGCGCGTTGGCGTTTTTGCAGAAAAATCTGCTGGCGGCGCCAGCGCCGGCCACCCCAACGG
>JBATNZ010000250.1:0-19869 GCA_049290615.1 Candidatus Contendibacter sp. | reverse complement strand
AATTGCAGTGCCTCGACCAGGCGCACCATCTCGTCCACTTCACGGCCCAACGGCAGGTTATTGACGATCTGCGCCTGCACCACGCCAGCCTTGTCGATCAGGAAGGAACCGCGCAGCGCCACGCCGGCGGGGTGCTCGATGCCGTAGGCCTTGGTGATTTCATGCTTGATATCGGCGACCAGCGGGAAACCGACGCGACCGATACCGCCCTTCTCGATCGGTGTCTCGCGCCAGGCAAAGTGGCTGAACTGCGAGTCGATGGACACGCCGACCACTTCCACGCCCAGTTCCTTGAACTTGGTGACGCGATGATCATGGGCGATGATTTCCGACGGGCAGACGAAGGTGAAGTCCAGCGGGTAGAAAAACAGCACCACATACTTGCCGCGCAGGTCGGACAGCTTGAAGGCTTCATTGATCGAACCGTCGGGCATGACGGCGGCGGCGGTGAAATCGGGGGCTGGCTGGGTGACTAGAACGCTCATGGGCATACCTCTCGTTGAGTGGGTAACAGTCGATGGAGCTTAACTTGATTTGCAGCTTAGGCGACTTTGATCCATTGTGGAAATTGAATCGTCCAAACAGAATCATAGTCGCTGGCTATTCCGGTCGCTGGCCTTGTCACAACCCTGTCATCGAATTGCCTTAATTAAGGGGTTGCGGCCTCGCTTCAAGATGAGTTGGGGACGGTTCGAGTCAATATCAAGAGGTTTCATGAACGCCAAACGTATTTTGATTGTGGAGGACGAGCAGCCGATCCGGGAAATGGTGATGTTCACCCTGGCCAGCGCTGGTTACGAGGCGCAGGAAGCCGCCGATGCCCGACAGGCCCAGGCTGTTATCGCCGAACGTATGCCCGATCTGGTTTTGCTCGACTGGATGCTGCCCGGGATCAGCGGTATCGACTTCGCCCGCCGGCTGAAGAAGGATGAGCTGACACGCGAGTTGCCGATCATCATGCTGACCGCCCGGGTCGAGGAGGAAGACAAGGTGCAAGGGCTGGAAAGCGGCGCCGACGACTACGTTACCAAACCGTTTTCACCGCGCGAACTGGTGGCGCGCATCCGGGCGGTGATGCGGCGCGGCGGACCGGCGGCGGAAGATGAAGTCCTGCGCGCCGGCGGCCTGTACCTGGATCTGGCCAGCCACCGGGTCAGCGCCGGCGAAATCCTGCTGGAGATGGGACCGACCGAATATCGGTTGCTGGAGTTCTTCATGTCGCACCCGGAGCGGGTTTACAGCCGTGGCCAGTTGCTGGACCGCGTCTGGGGTAGCAATGTCTACGTTGAGGAACGCACCGTGGATGTGCATATTCGCCGCTTGCGCAAGGTGCTGGAGCCGCACGGCCACGACGCGCTGATTCAGACGGTGCGCGGCGCCGGCTACCGGTTTTCGACCAGGATCTAGCGGTGATTCCGCCCTGGCCGGTGCTGTGGCGGCGTCTGGCGCTGCTCTTTCTGGGCGCGGCGTTGCTGGGCGGCCTGGTGGATCACCTGCTGCTGGCGTTGCTGCTGGCCGCTCTGGGCAGCCTGGCCTGGCAGTTGTGGCAATTGTACCGGCTGGATCGATGGCTGCGCGGCGACCGGGATGCCGGCCCGCCACAATTTGGGCGGGTCTGGGACGGGGTTGCCGCCCACGTTGCGCGCTTGCGCCGGCAGAATCGCAAGCGCAAGCGCAAGCTCAGCAAGCTGCTGGCGCAGTTTCAGCAGGCCACCGCCGCCCTGCCGGATGCCGCCGTGGTGCTCGGCGAGGACGACCGGGTGGTGTGGTGCAACGGCGCGGCCCAACACCTGTTGGGCCTGTCGCCGACGCGGGATGTCGGCCGGCCGATTACCAATTTGTTGCGGTACCCGGGTTTCGTGACGTTTCTGAGCCAGCGGCGCCCGGGCGACAGCGTGGAATTCTCCTCGCCGGTGAACGACGCCCTGCTGCTCGGCGCCCGAATCGTGCCCTATGGCAAGAAACAGCGCTTGTTGCTGGCGACCGACATCTCCCGGGTTCGGCGGCTGGAACAGATGCGGCGCGATTTTGTCGCCAATGTTTCGCACGAATTGCGCACCCCGTTGACGGTGATCAGCGGCTATCTGGAAACCCTGCTCGATAGTGACAGCCCGGTCCTGGAGGCTTGGCGGCAGCCACTGCACCGGATGCAGGAGCAATCGCGCCGGATGTTGCACATCATCGAGGACTTGCTGCTGCTGGCCCGCCTCGAAGCGCGGAAGGAGCCGTCGCCACGCAAGCCGGTCAACGTGCCGGCGCTGCTGGCGGATATCGCCGATGACGCCATCGCGCTCAGCGGCGAGCAGGGCCACCAGATCGAGGTGACCGCCGATGCCGGGTTGTGGATTCTCGGCTGCGAGAAGGATTTGCACAGCGCCTTTGCCAATCTGGTGTTCAACGCGGTGCGCTATACCCCGGCTGGCGGGCGGATCGCGATCCGCTGGTTCGCCGACGACAGTGGCATTCACCTGGCGGTGGAGGACAATGGCGAAGGCATCGCGCCCCACCACATCCCGCGATTGACCGAGCGCTTCTACCGGGTCAACCGCGACCGCTCGCGCGGCAGCGGCGGTACGGGGCTGGGGTTGTCCATCGTCAAGCACGTGCTGAATCAGCACGGCGGCCAGTTGCGGATCGCCAGCGAACTGGGGGTAGGCAGCGTGTTTACCGGTGATTTTCCGTTCGAGGCGCGGGTGGAGCGAACAGCGGTTGTGGCCCGGACCGGAACCGCTGCCCAGTGATAAACTGGCGGCCATCGCCGTCGAGGAATTTGCCATGAAACTATTGCTGGTTCGCCATGCCATCGCCGAAGAGGCGGATGCCTTCATCGCCGCCGGTGGCACCGATGCGCAGCGGCCGCTGACCGAGGTCGGGCGCAAAAAGATGCGCAAGGGCGCCAACCGCCTGCGGGCGCAATTGGGACGGATCGACCTGCTGGCGTGCAGTCCGCTGCTGCGCGCCCGCGAGACCGCCGAGATCATCGCTCGCGCCTGCGGCGATCCGCCGCTGATGGAATGTTCCAGCCTGGATTACCGTTATCCCCCGGAGGCGGTCGCGGACTGGCTGGCGCAATACCCGCCTGATTATCTGGTGGTGGCTGTGGGCCACGAGCCACAACTCGGCTTGCTGGCGGGTCTGCTGCTGGCCGATGCGTCGCATCCGCTGATCGCCTTCCGCAAGGGCGGGGTGGCGATGATCGAGTTCAGAGGGCGCGTTGAGGCTGGCAAGGGCATCTTGCAGTGGGCGCTGACCGCCGGCCAGTTGCGCGGCCTGAAGCAGGATTGAACAGGGGAGCCGCCATGACGTCCGATGTGGTCGCCGCGATTGACCTGGGCTCCAACAGTTTTCACATGATCGTCGCCCGGATCGCCAACGACCAGGTTCAGGTACTGGACCGGTTGCGGGAGATGGTGCAACTGGCCGCCGGTCTGGATACCCGGAATCGGCTGGCCGAGGACGCGCAATTGCGTGCGCTGGGTTGCCTGGCGCGGTTCGGGCAGCGGTTGCGCCATATCCCGCCCGCGCAATTGCGCGTCGTCGGCACCAATACCCTGCGCCAGGCTCGCAACAGCGCCGAGTTTCTGATCCGGGCCGAGGAGGTGCTGGGTCACAACGTCGAGATCATCAGCGGCCATGAAGAGGCGCGGCTGATCTATCTGGGCGTGGCGCACAGCGTCGCCGACGTGCCGGGCCAGCGGCTGGTGGTGGATATCGGCGGCGGCAGCACTGAATTCATCATCGGCGAAAAGTTCGAGCCGCGGCACCTGACCAGCCTGAGGATGGGTTGCGTCAGCATGAGCCGGAGCTGTTTCGACGATGGCCGGATCACCGAAGCCCGGCTGCGCGAGGCGGAATTGATCGTGCAACTGAAGCTGGAGCCGGTGCGCGAGGAGTATCTGGAGCGGGGTTGGGAGCGGGTGACCGGCGCCTCGGGTTCGATCAAGGCCATTCAGGATGTGGTGACGCGGGAAGGCTGGTGCCGCGAGGGTATCACCCTGGAGGCGTTGCGACGCCTGCGGGTCGCCTTGCTGGAGGCGGGCAATACGGGAGTTATCGCCACCCGCTGGCAATTGGAACCGGCGCGGGCGCGGGTGTTCACCGGTGGTTTCGTGGTGCTGCATGGACTGTGCGAAGCGCTGAACGTGGGGCGGATGGAGGTGTCGGACGGCGCGCTGCGGGAAGGCGTCATCTACGATCTCCTGGGTCGCATCCGCCATGAGGACGTGCGCGACCGCACTATCGCCACTGTGACCAGTCGCTATGGCCTGGACGAGGCGCAGGCCGAGCGGGTCAGTGCAACGGCGTTGGATCTGCTGGGTCAGGTCAAGGACGGCTGGCGGTTGGCGACGGATGACTGTAGCCGGACTCTCGGATGGGCGGCCCGGCTTTATGAGGTGGGTCTGTTGCTGTCCCATAACAATTATCACAAGCACGGGGCCTATATCCTGGAACACGCCGATCTGCCGGGTTTTTCGCACAGCGATCAGTTCGTGATGGCGGCCCTGGTCCGCCGTCATCGCCGGTCGTTTCCAGCGGATGCCTTTGCCCACCTGCCCAGGGAATGGGTGCGGCCGGCCCGGCGGCTATGCGTGCTGTTGCGATTGGCCGTGGTTTTGCACCGTGGCCGCAGTCGTCAGCCGCTGCCGCCGCTGACGCTGGCCGTGAATCAACAGCGCCTGAATTTTCGGTTTCCAGCCGGCTGGCTGGATGAACGCCCGCTGACTCGCGCCGATCTGGAAGCGGAGGCGAAGTATCTGAAAAAAGCGGGGTTTCGGTTGGAATTTGGCTGAGCGGGCCTTCAGTCCATCAACGCCACGCTCTTGTCAACCGGAAGCCTGGAACGATCCGGGAACGGCCTGAAACCAATGCGCTATCCTGGTGCATTGATGGCCAGAATGCACATGATGTGTGCAAAGAAGCGAGCGGCGATGGATAATTTATGATTCAATTATCTGATTTTAAATATTTTTACAGAATGGCTTCAGATTTGCTTACCTGCTACGGTTTTATCCGTAACTGAACGGATGATGACCCGGCATGGGGCGCCCGGCCCTGACAATACGAATAACCAGAGACAGGCATCATGAGCCATAACCATAAACGGACCTTGAAAATCCTCTTCCCCGGTTTTTTGGCGCTGTGGGCGCCCGTGGTGGCGCGGGCGCAGGAGGCCGCGCCGCTCAGTCCCGGCAACACGGCCTGGATTCTCACCGCGACGGCGCTGGTGCTGTTCATGACCCTGCCGGGCCTGTCGCTGTTCTACGGCGGCCTGGTGCGGACCAAGAACGTACTCTCCGTCCTCATGCAGTGTTTCGCCATCACCTGCCTGGTATCGCTGCTGTGGTTCGCCTACGCCTACAGCCTTGCGTTCGGGAGCGGCAACGCCTGGATCGGCGGTTTCGACAAGCTGTTCATGGCCGGGGTCGAGGAGAACTCCCTGACTGGCGACATCCCGGAAACCGTGTTCTCCATGTTTCAACTGACTTTCGCCATCATTACCCCGGCGCTGGTGGTAGGCGCTTTCGCCGAGCGGATGAAGTTCTCCGCCATGCTGCTGTTCAGTGCCCTGTGGCTGACGCTGGTATACGCGCCGGTGGCCCATTGGGTGTGGGGCGGGGGCTGGCTGGGCCAAATGGGTGTGCTGGACTTCGCGGGTGGGATCGTGGTGCATATCACCGCCGGCGTGGCCGCGCTGGTCGCGGCCCTGGTGCTGGGCGCGCGCCACGGCTTTCCGACAACGGCCATGGCGCCCCACAACATGACCATCGTGGTGACTGGAGCCGGCATGTTGTGGGTGGGCTGGTTCGGTTTCAATGCCGGCAGCGCGCTGGCGGCCAACGGTAACGCCGGCATGGCGATGATGGCGACGCATCTGTCCGCCGCCGCCGGGTCGCTGGCGTGGATGACGATGGAGTGGCTGAAGTTCGGCAAGCCGAGCGTACTCGGTATCGTGACCGGCATGGTGGCCGGTCTGGGCACCATCACCCCAGCCTCGGGCTACGTGGGGCCGGCCGGCGCGGTGGTGATCGGCGCGGTGGCGGGGTTCGCGTGTTTCAACGCCACCCAGTTCCTCAAGCGGGTCCTGAAGGTGGACGATTCGCTGGACGTGTTTCCGGTGCATGGCGTGGGCGGAATGCTCGGAACCCTGGCGGCCGGCGTGTTTGCCTCCACCGAACTCGGCCTGTTCAAGGGCCAGGGCTTCGCGACAGGCATCACCAGCATGGGGCAACAACTGGGCGTGCAGTTGGTGGGGGTGGTCGTCACGGTGGTTTACACGGCGGTCGTGACTTTCGTCGTACTCAAGCTGGTGGATGCGCTCGTCGGGTTGCGGGTCGGCCGGGAAGACGAAATCGGTGGCCTGGACATCGCCTTGCACGATGAGCGCGGCTACGACCTGTAGCGGCTTTCAACGCTCCGCGCCTCTTCGCAAGGGGAGCGGAAATGCGGCGGGACGTTTCGTGCGCTGGCGAGTCGCGCTCGCCGTCCCGCCGCGTGGTTCAGGAAAAACGGATTTCAGCTTCTCCCTCCGGCTGCGGCGCCACGTCCACCGACACGTCCAGCGAGTGCGAACCACCGCCGGTCATCACCCCCTTGAGCGGGGCGACGTCGCCATAATCCCGTCCCCAGGCCAGCGTGATGTGCTTTTCTCCGGGCATGCAATCGTTGGTCGGGTCGAATTCCGCCCAGCCGGCGCCCGGCACGTACACGGCCAGCCAGGCGTGGGAGGCGTCGGCCCCCACCAGCCGTGGCCGGCCCGGCGGCGGCAGCGTTTCCAGGTAGCCGCTGACGTAGCGCGCCGCCAGTCCCAGCGCGCGCAGGCAGGCAATCGCCAGATGAGCGAAGTCCTGACAGACGCCGCGCCGCTCGCGGAGCACCTTTTTGAGCGGCGTGGCGACCGTGGTGAAATGGGGGTCGTAGGTAAATTCCGCATGAATTCGCCGGTTCAGATCGGCCACGGCCTCCAGCAGGGGTTTTCCCGGCGGGAAACTTGGCGCGGCGTATTCCAGGAACGTCGGCGCGGCGGCCACGAAGGGCGAATCCAGCGCGAACTGCCGGGCTTCGATCATCTCCGGGTCCGGATTTTCCCGCAGCGTCGCGAGCGCCTGCTCCCAGGGTGGCGATGGGCTGGATTCGGCAAACGGCCGCGCATCCAGTACCCGTACTCCGGTGGTGACCGTGACCTCCAGTTTCTGATGGATATCCTGGATGACGAAGTAGAGGACGCGGTTGCCGAAAAAGTCCTGCCGCTCGATCGATAGCGCCGGTCGCGGGCGGATCGCGAGCCGGTGGGGGTGGCAAATCTGCCAGGGCGTCTCTCGCGGTAGCAGCCGCGCTTCGTTATGACACAGCGCTACGCCGCTGCTGTAGTTATAGACGGTGCGGTGGGTGATGGCGTACTTCATGGTTTCATGGTGATCAATTGCCGGGGAACCTCGGCGTGGCTGAAATGGCTGTGCGTCAGCGCGTCGGAGAGTTCCTGCAGCGGGCGCTGCAGGGCTTCCAGCAACCGGGACAGTTCGGCGTTGGCATGAGTGCTGTCGTGAGACAGGTCGGCCAGCGCCTCAATGTCGGCCAGTTGCAGGGTGGCGGTGGCTTCCAGGATCAGCCGTTCCTCGGCGCTGCGGTAGGGCGAACTGTTGGCCTGATGCAGCCGGCCGATGTGGCGTTGCAGCCGTTGCAACTGGTAACCGACCGCCCGGGGGTTGCCCTCGTCGAACAGCAGCAGATCAATGATGGCGGTCGGGTGCAGCGCCGAACGGTAGCGGCGCCGGTAGGCGGTCAGGTTGTCGGTGATGGTGAGCACCACTTCCCACAACGGCACGCCGGGATTGCGGGCGGTGATGAAAGCCAGATGGAACAGGTCCAAGGTGCGCAGTACCCGCTCCAGATAGCGGCCGATGTCGAGGAACAACCAGCCTTGGTGGTGCGGCAGGGTTTCGTTGTTCAAGCCGCAGAACCCGGCGATCAGCATCAAATCCTCTTCCAGCAGCTCGCGCGCCTGCCGGGCGCCCAGGCCCGCTGGCGGCTCCTGAATGCGTTGTTGCAGGCGGTTCAGCAGACGCCAGCTATCATCGCCCAGATGGTTGCGCACCGCACGCCCGGTGCGCAACATCTCCTCCAGCATCATCCGCAGGCCGCCGGCGCGATCCGCGTCCACGATCGGGCTGAGCAGGGCCTGCCGCAGGATGAAAAACCGGGCGCGCGGTGATTCCGCCACCGGCGGCGCCGGGATTTCCAGGGCGTCGAGCAGGTCGTCCAGACAGCGCTCGTCGGTGTTGTCCTGTTCCCATTCCAGCAACCGTCCGAACGCTTCCCGCAACAGACGGGCGGTGCTGTCCAGCCGCTCGCTGTAGCGGCCCAGCCAGTACAGATTATCGGCCACCCGGCTGGGCAGGTCGCCGCCGTCGCGGGTGACGAAGATGGGGCCGTAGCTCTGCCGCAGCAGGCTGACGTGCTTCTGCGGCGTCGGCGCCAGCACCCACCAGTCCTTGCTGATGCCGCCTTGCTGCAGCGCGGCTTGCAGGGTATCCAGTCCCGACGAGACCCGCGCCAGACCGCCCGGCATCACCCGGTAACCGTCGCTGTCGGCGACCGTGAAGCCGCGCAGCATCACCGGCTGCGGCATCAGTTGGCCGTCTTCCAGCACCGGGGCGGTGGACAGCGGGAGTGCTTCCTGGCCGACATACAGATGCGGGGCGGCCCGAATACGGTCCGTTAGTTGCGCGCGGGCCGCCGTGTCGAGCTGGGAACCTTGCCAGTGGGGCTGGTTGGGCAGGATCGAATGCACCACCAGCCGTTCGAGGTTGGCCAGTACGTGGCCGCGGTCGCCGCGGTCGCCGCACCACCAGGTGGACAGCGACGGCAGCTTGAGATCCTCGCCCAATAACTGCCGGCACAACAGCGGCAGGAAGGCGGCCAGTCCGGGATTTTCGATGAGGCCGCTGCCCAGGGCGTTGGCGAGGGCGACGTGGCCGCCGCGCGCCGCCTGCAACAGACCGGGAACGCCCAGCAGGGAATCGCCGCGCAGTTCCAACGGGTCGCAGTAGGCGTCCACCACCCGCCGCAGGATGACGTCAACCGCTCGAAGACCACCCAGCGTTTTCAGCCAGACCCGGCCGTCCCGCACCACCAGATCTTCGCCCTCGACCAGACTGAGCGACAGGTAATTGGCCAGATAGGCGTGCTCGAAATAGCCCGGGCTGTTGGGACCGGGGGTCAGTAGCACCACATGCGGGTTTTCGGGATTGTGGCGCGCCAGTTTGGCCAGGGTAGCACGCTCGGTTTCCAGAAAGCTGGCCAGCCGGCGCAAGGGCGCGTCGCGGTAGAGCATCGGCAGCGCCCGCGCCAGAATGATCCGGTTTTCCAGGGTGTAGCCCGCGCCGGACGGCGACTGGGTACGGTCGCCGTAGACCCGGAACACGCCATCCGGGCCGCGGGCGAGATCGATCCCATGGAAGATCAGCCAGCGGCTGCCGTCTGGCAGAGCCTGATGGCAGGGGTGCAGAAACCCGGGATGGGCGTAGACCAGTTCCGGTGGCAGCCAGCCCTGCCGGAGCATCAGCCGCTGGCCGTAGAGATCCGCCAGCAGGGCGTTCAGCAGGCGCGAGCGCTGCTCCATCCCCGCCGCCAGCGCGCTCCACTCCTCGCCGGTCATCAGCAGGGGAACAGTATCCACCAGCCAGCGCCGCGGCGCGCCGTGCGGATCGCCGTAGCTGTTATAGGTGACGCCATCCGCCTGCAACAGGCGTTGGACTTCGGTGTGGCGGCGTTCCAGCTCCTCGCCCCCGGTTTCCTCCAGGAACCGCGCCAGATCGCGCCAGTGGGGCCGCAGTACGCCGGGCGCCGCGCACATCTCGTCGTAGCCGGACTCGGGGACCGGGTAGTCGCCGAGCAGGGTATCGCCGGGCGCACTCGGAGCATCGGGGTAAGCGATGGAGGCTGCTTCAATCATGAAGGTTTCCACGGAGGGGAGCGGCGCCATGTCGCCAAGGCGACCGCGCGACCCAATCTGGAACTTGGGGGAGGGCGAGCGACGCCGGGCCGATCATGCCGTATGGGCGCGCGGTTCGGAGGGGACGGTAACCGGGCGCGGCGCTAGGCGCGGGATCGGAGATTGGAGCCACGCAACCGTTCGGCCATGACCCGCATGACCTGCAGGGCGAACAACGGCGTGCGTTGAACGAGGGCCAGAAAATGTGGCCGGCTGATCGGGGTCAGTACGCAGTCGGTGCGGGCGACCGCCATGGCGCTGCGCGGTTTGTCGTCGATCATCGCCAGTTCGCCCAGGATGCCGCCGGGATCCACCGTTTCCAGGAACTGGCCGTTCGCTATGATATCCACCTGGCCTTCGGCTACAATATACAAGCGGTCGCCCGGTTCGCCTTCCCGGAAGATAGTCTGGCCCTGGGTGAAGGATTGGTACTCTTCTGGCCGGTTGAGCGGATCCTGATTTTGCATGGAGCGTGTTCTCCTCGCGCAAGAGGATCATGGAGAGGATTGCGCGCCATCGGCGCGTTGGCTGGCGAGCGCGATAATTGCGCGGCAGTCTAGCCCATTTCACGGGGTCGCGGTAGCATTACGCTGTTTCTCCCTCGCAGTAAGCAACAGTCTTTAATCTTCCCGGAGCGTAGCCATGTCCGATGGCGTGGAAAAGCGGCGGTTTGCCCGAACCGAGATCAGCGCGGCGGTCCAGTACCGAACCGCCGATGGCGAGGCGCCGCGCGATGGTTGGCTGGGCAACGTCAGCTCGGGCGGCATCTTATTGTGGACCGAGGATAAATTGTCGGTTGGAATCACGCTGTATCTGCGCATCAACGCCGATGAACTGGGGGATGCCGAAGTGGAGGTGACCGCGACCATCGTGCGTATCGATCCCGCCCGGCGGGACGGGCAGTTCGGTTATGGCTGCCGGTTCGACGCGTTCTACAGTGGTCCCCCCGCCGATACCGATTGAGCGACGCGGCGATGAAAACTGCGGTGGTTATCGATGCGGCCTGTGATCTGTCAGCTTCCTACCTGCAGCGGCATCAGTTGCATCTGCTGCCCAACACGCTGATCCTGGGCGATCAGATCTTGACCGATGACCGCAATGTTGACTTGACTCTGGCCTTTTATCGCCGCTATGCCCTGTCGCGGGATTTGGAGGTAGCAACCGAGCCCTGTTCGGCCAGCGCCATCGCCGGATTGTTTCTGGATCGCCTGGTCATTGACTATGACCGGGCGATTTTGATCGCCATCTCGCAAACCCGCAGCCAGTTGTTCCAGAACGCGACCGAAGCGTCGTTTGCGATTCTGCGCGGCTACCGCGAACGGCGCCGGCAGGCCGGTTTGAATACTCCGTTCTATCTGAACGTACTCGACAGCAGGACGGTCTTCGCTGGCCAGGCGGTGCTGGCGCATGAAGTGATCCGGTTGTTGCAAAATCCGGATTTACCCTTTAATGAACTACGCCGGCTGGTGGAGGCATTTCGGCGCTACATTCGCTGCTATATCCTGCTCGACGATCTGTCCCATATCCGCCGCCAAGCCCACGAGAGGGGCGAGAACAACATCGGATTCCTGAACTACCACCTCAGTTCATTGTTTGGCATCAAGCCGGTGGTCCGGTTCGCGGATGGCGAGACCGAACTGGCGTTCAAGGCGCACGGCTTCGAGCGCGCGCTAGTGGGTCTGTTCGAGCAGGCCAAGCTGGAAATCGATCATGGCCTGCGCAGTCCACTGGTCGTACTCAGCTATGCCGGCGATCCGCAATGGCTCAGGCAGAAGCACGCTTTTGTCGAATTCGAACACCATGTCCGGCAGTGGGGCGTCGAGCTCATGGTCTCGGTCATGAGCGCCAGCGGCGGCATCCACCTCGGCCCCGGCGCAATTTCGCTGGCCTTCGCCTGAACGCCGGTTTGGGCGACCAACGGATTTTCAAAGAATCGGCTTGCTTCATCCCGGTTCTTCACCTATAGTGGCAATGTATGGTTTTCAAACATGTGAATTTGCTCGTTCATTGCAACTCCCTCCAGTCAGCAATCCCGTTCGTCAGATTCCCTGCCTTGATTTCCGTGCAGCTTACTTGGGTGACAACCCAACTGTTCAATTTTTTAGTTTTCAGGAATCTAGCATGTCCACTGGTACCGTGAAATGGTTTAACGAGTCAAAGGGTTTTGGTTTTATCTCGCCCGATGATGGCGGTGACGATCTGTTCGCGCATTTTTCCGCGATTCAGGCGCGCGGGTTCAAGACGCTGAGGGAAAACCAGAAGGTTTCCTTCGATGTGGCGACTGGACCCAAGGGCAAGCAGGCGACCAACATTCGCCCGATCGATTGAACCCCACCAGAATTTCCAAAAGCCCGGCTTTGGCCGGGTTTTTTATTGCCCTGTTTTAGCGGCGGGAGAGCCTGAACGCCACTCCGTTCAATCCAGGCCACCGCTGTGGGACAATAATCGGCATGTTCCGCAACCCGGATTTGTCGCCGTCCATGTCCGCGCTTGTCGCACCGCCCGTTTCGCCCTCTCTCCCGCAACCCGTTCTGCCGCCCGACTCGCGGCGGCCAGTGCGCTGGGGCTGCTTGCACGGCGCCGGTCCCGCCCTGCTAATCGCCACGGCTGCTGCCCGTTATCGTGGTCTGGCGCTGGTGGTGACGCCGGACAGCCAGACCGCGCTGCGGCTGGAGACGGAACTGCGGGTGTTCGGCGGTTCGGAGTTGGAGATTCTGACGTTTCCCGACTGGGAGACACTGCCCTACGACGGATTCTCGCCGCATCAGGACATCGTGTCGCAACGGCTGGCGGCTCTGTACCGGCTGCCGCGGCGGCGGCGCGGGGTGCTGGTGGCGCCGGTGGCCACCCTGATGCAGCGCTTGGCGCCGCGCGACTATCTGGACCGCTACGCACTGTTGCTGACGGTCGGCGAGCGGCTGGATCTGGAAGCCCTCCGCCGGCGGTTGGAAGCGGCGGGCTATGCCTGCGTCTCGCAAGTGGTCGAGCGTGGCGAGTTTGCGGTGCGCGGCTCCATTCTCGATCTGTTCCCGATGGGCGCCGAACGGCCGTACCGGATCGAACTGTTCGACGACGTGGTGGAGAGCATCCGCGACTTCGACCCCGATACCCAGTTGTCGGTGGCGAAAGTCGAGCGCATCGAGCTGTTGCCGGCGCGGGAGTTTGCGCTGGACAAGGAAACCATCACCCGCTTCCGTCAAGGCTGGCGCCGCCAGTTCGAAGGCGATCCCCAGCGTAGCCCGATCTATCGCGAGGTGAGCGCCGGCAACGCGCCCGGTGGCGTCGAGTATTACCTGCCGCTGTTCTTCGAACAGGCCGCGACCCTGTTCGACCACCTGCCCGAAAGCACCCTGGCGATCCGGCTGGAAGGCGTGGATGCCGCGATGGCGACGTTCCAGGCGCAAATCATGGATCGCTACGAGCAGCGTCGATACGACGCGGAACGGCCGCTGTTGCCGCCGCCACTGCTGTTCCTGGAGGCGGCCCAGGTGGAAAAAGCGCTGGCGCGTTATCCGCGCATTGAATTGTGGGAGGCCGGCGATGGCGGGGTGAATTTCCCCACTGCACCGCCGCCGGCGTTACCGTTGCAACCGCGCGCCGAACGGCCCGCCGCCGCGCTCGAACAGTTTTTGGCGGAATTTCCGGGGCGGGCTCTGGTCGCCGCTGAATCGGCGGGGCGGCGTGAAGTGTTGCTGGAGACGCTGCGCGGCTACGGCTTGCGGCCGGTGGTGTGCGAGAACTGGGCGGAATTTCTGGCGCGCGAGGATGTGCGGCTGGCCCTGATGGTCGCGTCGCTGGAACAGGGCCTGTTGCTGACCGAACCGCCATTGGCGATCATCGCCGAGCCGCAGTTGTACGGCGAGCGGGCGCGGCAGGTTTGCCGACGCGCGCCCAGCCGCGACCCCGACGCCATCATCCGTAACCTCACCGATCTCAGCCTGGGGGCGCCCATCGTCCACGAGGAACATGGGATTGGCCGCTACGCCGGGTTGGAGCGGTTGGAGATTGCAGGCATCGACGGCGAATTCGTGGTGGTGGAATACGCCGGCGGCGACCGGCTGTATGTCCCCGTGGCGTCTTTGCACCTGCTGAGCCGTTATACCGGCGCTTCGCCGGACGCCGCGCCCTTGCACAAACTCGGCAGCGGCCAGTGGGAGAGGGTCCGGCGCAAGGCCGCCGAGCAGGCCAGCGACGCTGCGGCGGAACTGCTGGATCTCTACGCCCGTCGCGCGGCCCGGCCCGGTCACGCCTTTGGCTTGAGCGAGGCGGACTACGCCGCTTTCGCCGCCGCCTTCCCGTTCGAGGAAACCGCCGACCAGCAAGCGGCGATCGACGCCGTTATTGCCGATTTGCGTTCCGGCCAGCCGATGGACCGGGTGGTGTGCGGCGATGTCGGCTTCGGCAAGACCGAGGTGGCGATGCGCGCCGCGTTCGTGGCGGTGCAGGACGGCCGACAGGCGGCGGTGTTGACCCCGACCACGCTGCTGGCCCAGCAGCATTATCAGAACTTTCTCGACCGCTTCGCCGACTGGCCGGTACGGATCGAATTGCTGTCCCGGTTCCGTTCGCCGAAGCAGCAGGCCGAGACGCTCGCGGCGCTGGCCGAGGGGCGGGTGGACATTCTGATCGGCACCCACAAGCTGCTGCAGGACAGCGTGAAATTCAAACAGTTGGGGCTGGTGGTGGTGGACGAGGAACACCGCTTTGGGGTGCGGCACAAGGAGCGGCTGAAAGCGTTGCGCACCGAGGTGGACATCCTGACCCTGACCGCCACCCCGATTCCCCGCACCCTGAACCTGGCGATGGCCGGGTTGCGCGATCTGTCCATCATTGCCACTCCGCCGGCGGGGCGGTTGGCGGTCAAGACCTTCGTCGGCCAGTGGAACCCGGCGACCATTCGGGAAGCCTGCCAGCGCGAGTTGAAACGCGGCGGGCAAATCTACTTCCTGCACAACGAGGTGGAGACCATCCAGCGCATGGCGGCGCAGGTGGCGGAACTGGCGCCGGGCGCGCGGATCGCGGTTGCCCACGGTCAGATGCGCGAGCGGGATCTGGAGCAGGTGATGCTGGATTTCTACCACCGCCGCTGCAATCTTTTGATTTGCACTACTATTATTGAATCGGGCATCGACGTGCCCAGCGCCAACACCATCCTCATCAATCGTGCCGACAAGCTGGGGCTGGCGCAATTGCATCAGTTGCGCGGGCGGGTAGGGCGCTCGCACCATCGGGCCTACGCCTATCTGATCGTCCCGCCCAAGCAGGTGATGACGGCGGATGCGATCAAGCGCATCGAAGCGATTGAGTCGCTGGAGGACTTGGGCGCGGGCTTCCTGCTGGCCAGTCACGATCTGGAGATTCGCGGCGCCGGCGAATTGCTGGGCGAGGCGCAGAGCGGCCAGATTCACGAGGTGGGTTTCACCTTGTACATGGATTTGCTGGAGCGGGCGGTGCGAGCACTGAAGGCTGGGAAAATCCCGGAATTGGACCGGCCGCTGGATCACGGCCCGGAGATTGATCTGCAAAGCCCGACGCTGATTCCCGATGATTATCTGCCCGATGTTCACAGCCGGCTGATCCTGTACAAGCGCATCGCCAGCGCCCGCGACCACGGGGAGTTGCGGGAACTGCAGGTGGAGATGATCGACCGCTTTGGGTTGTTGCCGGTCCCGGTCAAGACTCTGTTCCGGGTGACCGAGCTGAAGTTGCGGGCGATGCCGATTGGGGTGAAGAAAATCGAGGCCGGACCCAAGGGCGGACGGATCGTGTTTGGGCCGGAACCCAGGGTAGACGCCGCCAAACTGGTGCGGCTGATCCAGTCGCAGCCCAAGGGCTACAAGCTGGATGGCAAGGACAAGCTGCGGTTTGTCAAGGAATTGACTGATGTAGAGGCTAGGGCGGACGAGGTGGAAGGCTTGCTGGCGAAGATCGCCGGATGAGTCCACGGCCATGATCGCGATCACGCCCACCATCCGCCTGTACGAAGACGAACTGCGATTTCAGTTCAAGCTCGCATCCGGTCCCGGTGGCCAGAACGGGAACAAGGTGGCGACTACGTCCTCGTTCGGGAAGAGTACCTGCTGCGCACTTGGCATGAATCGACTCGACCCGAAATGGGAGAATTCCGTTCATATGCCAGTATCAAACCCCAGTGCTTTGACATAGGCGACATCTGCTTTATCAAAAATATGGGTGCCGTGCTGCTTAAATCTACCGATAGAGCTAGGCGGGCGAACCAACCCTAATAAATCAGGATGGGGTGTTTTTACGGCATCCAGTCCAAGAAATTCATATAGTTTTGCAATTCCATTCTGTGGGTTTAAACAAAAATCATCGTAGTTGAGAAAGAGAAAATCAATACCCATCGTCGCACCGATTTCAAGCACCCGGCGATGAACAATACACCAATATTTCAGGGAGTAATAAGGCGATATATTACAATCTTCGCCAATAAAATTCCGGCCCCATAATTTTAATTGATTTTGATTACTGCTATGAGCCATGTCCAATCCATTGCGGACTACATGGATGTATTTCATGCTTTTTAAGCGCTTTTTTAAGCGGTCCACCACAATATGGGTATTGGGTTCTTTCCATCCCCATCGGGTATTTTGCGCAACAGGATGTTTTTCTGATAAGAGGGAGTGCATCCTTTGCTTTAGCCATGCCGCAGGGTGCTGCTCTCGATCGGTTGACGCCAGTTGGTTGATTAAGTCAATCTGTTCCGGGGTAAAGGCTTCGCTTCCTGTCATGCCTTTATGCATTATGGTGGTTAATTCGTCAAACTGTTCTTCAGAAGAGGATAAAACTTCAATCCGCTTGAATAGTAAAGTGAACCAGAGGTTGTCGTTTGCTTCATTAAGATCGCGTCCCATGAAGAATCCCAGCTCCTTTAGGCACTGGGCAATAAGACGGGTCCCGCTTCCGCCAACTCCTCCTATCGCAATCGGAGGGGTAGATTGTTCCATTAAATCCGATGCTTTCATTATTGTTCTTTAGTGAACAGGGGGTGTTTCTTGCGGGGGTTGGCCGGGTCCAACCGGTCGTCGGAGAGGTAAGGGAGAAGCTCGAGTTCGTCTTGCAAGCGGATATGTTCTGCTTGTAGTTGCGCTCGGGCGCGATGCCAGCCGGTTGCGACTTCGACCGGGTCATAGGATTGCTGGACGTATTTCTGAATGGCGTGCGGCACGCTCAGAAAGAGGTAATGACGCATAGGGAAGGATACGGGATACAGGCGCAATCCCGGAAATCGCACGCGATGTCCGCCCGACCAGGCCAGTTCAATCGGCCCCGGCTGTGATTTCCAGGCATTCAACCGATGAGGGAAGGAGGGTAGAAACGGGTAATACCGGCGCATCGTGTTCTGGAAATCGGGATGGTCATGATCCGGGTTTTGCCGCGTGGGAACGAAGGTGAATTCCATGAAGTTGACCGCGTTGTAGCCTTGGCTATCAACATCGGCCAGCGCCTGCGCCAAGGTTAGATCAGAGCACGGCGGCAGGCGGATTTCATCCGTGTCCAGGTGGATGAACCAGTCCGCTTCCAGCCTTGCAGCCAACTGTTCCTTGCGTTCGAGAATCGGCCGCCAGCTATACCTACCATGGCGCGGAAAGGTCTCGATAGCGATCACGCCTTGTCCCTGATAGCGTTCGGCGATGGCTACGGTGCGATCGCGGGATTCGTTATCGATCAGGTAAACCTCGACCTCCTGTCGAACCAGGTGGTCCAGACAGGCGCTGATAAACCGCTCTTCGTTATAGGTGGCTAATAACGCGATAACACGCATCGAAACCTTCCCCACAGAGCCAAACTCGCAAGGGTTGCGAAAATCCTAAAAAAAAGGGGAGCCGAAGCTCCCCTCAGGGTTCAAACTAACCGGTCAACGGTTTTAAAGCCCTGGCACCAGGATGAAGTTGCTGACCGCCTTGGAGCCCGGATTGTAGAGCATGTAATAGCCGCTGATCGCGCCCGCGGGTGCGGGCAACGTCACCCGCAGCCCAGTACGCTGCTGACCCGACGGCGCGCCAGTTACGGTGATCAAACCACCCAGTTCCACAACCACCGTCTTGCCCGCTGGGACCGTACCCGAGGCCGCTGCGCCGGTCAGCGTCGCGGTGGCGCCAGGATCCGTCAGCGCCGTCACCGTGTAGGGATAATCCACCGTACCGCTGTTGGTAAGCACCAGCCGGGTGGGCGTCGCACCAGCCGGCACCTGAACCAGCGGCGCGATCAGCGTGGTGCCGTTACGCACGATCCTGCCCAGCGGCAGCGGTCCCACGTTCCTAGCAGCATACACGGCCGGAGTTGCCGACACGGCGTTCAGCGTCAAAGTGTAATCGGAGGGTGGAATCGCCGAGGTGCCGTTCACCGTGTAGCAGACCGCCTCATTTAACGGCGGGTTGATGCCCCCCAGAGGCAAGGTGCCGAACGTTGCCAGCGCAGCGGTCAAGGGGTTGGCCGTGGTGCCGCCAGGGCAACCAACAGCAGAACGCTGTACCGCGTTGGCAGCGGCGCGGGCGGTGAAGTCCCCGCCGACGGTCAAGGTGGTCGTACCGGCCAGTAATACACCTAAATTGGGCCAAGGAGCACCACCTACTTGATAAACTGCAGTGGTATTATTGATGTTCGGCGTGTTGAGTCGAAGGTTATATGTACCCAACTGGGCCGTGGGATTATTACCCACAAACCTGGTGAAGGAGGGGGTCGCACCCGCATCGGCGGTGGAAGAGGGCGTGGGTGTCTGGACCGTCAGACTGTAGCTATCGGTGAGAAGGACATAGCCACTGCTCGCGTCCTTGTTGGGGGTGCCGACCAGGTCTTGCGCGTTACCTTGGTTACCATACAAGCGATACCGGACACCAACTGGCTGGCTGTTGGCGACGGTGATACCACCAGCAGGAGTCATGAGTAACGGAGCGTTAGCAGCCAATGGGCCAGTGATTTGAAAAATAACGAAGCTGGTGGCAGCACCACCGGCCACTAGTACACCCGGAGCAAGCGTGGGTGCTGCGGCAAATTTAGCTCCATTATCCAGATCGAAACGGGCAAAAACATTCTGTGCCGCAGCTACCGCAACGCCTATCGTGACAGTGACATTTCCAACGCCACCCCCGGGCGGGAGCAGAGCCGTAACGCCGGGATTGACAATAATCTCGCTCGCATAGTTAAGCGGGCCAGTATTACCGGCGGCGTTATCCAAATCCACCGTGGCCAGGGCCGAGCCCGAACCCAGCGCCGCCGCCACCGCGAAAGCTAAAGCTGTCTTGTTGAATCGCATGGAATAGTTCCTCTTGAGACCCTTGTGGAAAGATTTCACTACAACCTCGCCGCCCTCGGAACTTCCGGGCGCCGCCATTCACCTGAAAGCTACATCCTGTATCAAAAATACCGCGTACTTGCGCAACTTACAACAATAAGCTTAGTACAGTGTCAAACGTCTGGTCAAGGGGCATTTGCCTCCATCCACCGAAAAGCGCCCTAACGCGGCAAAATCGACGGTCCATTAGGCGGATCCGCATCAGCGGGGCCCCTCCCTGCTCGGTCCGCTGCGAAGCGCCTGGGTGATCGCCTCCGCCTTGCGCTCGTCGTTCATTATATAGCACTTCTATACATGTAGTGGAAATTCCCCTCCTTCTCAAGGAGGGGTGGCGCGCAGCGCCGGGGTGGTTCGCTGCGGTGATTCCACAAGCCAGGAATGTAGGGCGAGTATAGCCCGCCCTACCTGGCTCAAAATCAAGGTCGTTTGCGTCCCTCCGGCCCCCCCACCCCAGCCCTCCCCCGCAAGGGGGGAGGGAGCCTGGCAAAACAGTGAGAGTGGCTTTTGTACAGCCTCTGAGTTGCTGAACTCCCCCTCCCCTGCGTGGGAGGGGGTTGGGGGG
>JBATNZ010000249.1:0-18327 GCA_049290615.1 Candidatus Contendibacter sp. | reverse complement strand
AAAAACCACGGCTGGAGAGAAATCAATTCAAAGGTCACCCTCATGTATCGACGGCTAAGCTTCTCAAAGGAATCACCCCAAAGGTAGTGGCTGGGAAGGCAGCCTAAATGACCTTAAAAGGGCTGGGCGAGGCCACCTAAACATGAACGCCCACGCCTACTCCGAAGACCAGATCGTCGAGCAACCCGCCATCGGGCTGTTTGCACACATCGGCTGGCAAACGGTGTCGGCGCTGGATGAAACCTTCGGCCCCGGCGGCGCGCTGGGCCGCGAGACCAAGGGCGAGGTGGTGCTGGCGCAGCGCTTCAAGGAATCCAAACACAAGAACACCGACCTCGAAGCGCTCAAGGCCGCGATCCGCGCCAGACTGGAACAGATGATCCGGTTGAACCGCACCCGCGCCGACTTCGCCGAGAAATTCGAGGCGCTGATCGAGCGCTACAACGCCGGCAGCAACCAGAAATGCTTGGCGGTGTTCGAGCATGTGTACGAGAGCTACCCGGAGCGGAATGCGGGTGTTTATGCGATGGCCGTGTGAGGACGCTGTCGCGCTCGACCAGGATTGGCGCTGCCGCCGTGCGGCGGCAGCGTTAGCCCGTTAGCGCCGGGCGATGGACACCATCGCCGCCGTCGCCACGCCGCCCGGAAGGGGCGGCATCGGCGTGGTTCGCGTGTCCGGCCCGCTGAGCGCCGCCATTGCCGAAGCCGTATGTGGCGACCTCCCTGCTCCTCGCCATGCCGCTTTTCGCCAGTTCCGCACCGGCGATGGCGCGGTGCTGGACGAAGGCATCGCCCTCTATTTCCCCGCTCCCCATTCCTTCACCGGCGAGGACGTGCTGGAACTGCAAGGTCACGGCGGGCCGGTGGTGATGGATCTGCTGCTGGCGCGAGTGCTCGAACTCGGAGCGCGGTCGGCCCGGCCCGGCGAATTTTCCGAGCGCGCCTTCCTCAACGACAAGCTCGACCTGGCCCAGGCCGAGGCGATTGCCGACCTGATCGCCAGCGATACCGCCGCTGCCGCTCGCGCCGCGCTGCGTTCCCTGCAAGGCGAGTTTTCGCGCCGGGTTCACGCCCTGGTCGAGGCGCTGATCGAATTGCGGCTGTATGTTGAGGCGGCGATTGACTTTCCCGAAGAGGAAATCGACTTTCTGGCCGACGGCATTATTGCCGGGCGGTTGCGGAATCTGCGGGAGCGGTTAGGTGTCCTGCAAGCCACCGCTGGCCAGGGACGGCTGTTGCGCGATGGCATGACGGTAGTGATCGCCGGCCGGCCGAACGCGGGCAAATCCAGCCTGCTCAACCATCTGGCCGGGCGTGAGGCGGCCATCGTCACCGCCATTCCCGGCACCACCCGCGACGTGCTGCGCGAGCACGTCAGCATCGACGGGATGCCGCTGCACGTCATCGACACGGCGGGCCTGCGCGACAGCGATGACCCGGTGGAACGGGAGGGCATCCGCCGGGCTTGGGCCGAAATCGAGAGCGCCGACCGGATTTTGCTGGTGATGGACGATCAGTTGGGTCTGACCGCCGAGGAGAAGGTGCTGCGGGAACGGTTGCCTGCGAATACGCCGGTGACGGTGCTTCGCAACAAGATCGATTTGAGCGGCCGGTCGCCGTCAGTTCGCGATGGCGAATGGGGGACGGAAATTCTGCTGTCGGCCAAGACCGAGGCGGGGCTGGATCTGCTGTGCGAGCATCTCAAGACCTGCATGGGCTATCACGGCGGTGAAGAGGGAATCTTCATGGCCCGCCGCCGGCATCTGGAGGCGCTGGAGCGGGCGACGACGGCATTGGAACAGGCGGCGTATCAACTGGAAGTGATCCGTGCCGGCGAGCTGGTCGCCGAGGAACTGCGCGAGGCGCAGAATGCGCTGGCGGAGATTACCGGCGAATTCACCAGCGAGGATTTACTATCCCGGATTTTCTCAAGTTTTTGTATTGGAAAATAGCGAGCCTTCCGGCATGGTCCGAAGCCTTCCAGAAAATACACACAAGCCCGCGTAAAAGCGGGTTTTTTATTCCGGTATCGGCTTGCATGTTCCGCCTGAATCCGCCTAAAATTGTTCCCTAATTCGTTCCCTTTCCAGAGAGCGGCTTTCGATGGGGAACAAGATGTGTTCCCGACGCCTGTGAAGACAGGCAGGGAAATCAGGCTTTCAAGGGAATAAATGACGGGCGTGATCCTGTAAAAAGCCAATCAAGGTAAGGCGTTTCGGTGATTGTTCCCAGGGCGGGTGACTGTTTCCTGATCTTTTGGCAATTGAGGGAACAACGCGGGAGGTAAATCATGGCGCTGACGGATACCAAGCTGCGGAAGCTCAAGCCGAGGGAGCAAACCTTCTCCGAGTCGGACGGTGGCGGGCTGTTCATCGAAGTCACCCCCAGCGGCAAGCGGGGCTGGGGGATGCGCTACCGGCTGGCCGGCAAGCAGGAAAAAGCGAGACTGGGCGAATACCCGGCGTACTCGCTGGCCGAAGCCCGCGCATGGCGCGAGGACTGCGCGGCGCTGGTGAAGCGCGGCCTTTCGCCGATGGCCTTGAAGCGCGGCGATCCGATCCCCAGCGATGCGAAACCCGAGGCCAGGGAGATGGCGCAGACCTTCTTGAGAAACTGGTGCTGGCAAGCGGTGGAGAAGGTGAGGGCCAAGGAAGCCGAAGCCAAGGCCGCCGATACCGTGGAAGCCTTCGCGTGGCGCTGGTATGCCGAAGTCGCCGAGCCGGGCAACAGCAACCCCCGCAACATCAAGCGCGTACTGGAAAAGGACGTGATCCCGGCGATTGGCGCAAAGCAGCTTGCCGAGGTGACCGTTACCGACGTGCTGGCGATTACCGACCGCATCAAGGCGCGGGGGGCCGATCAAATGGCCCTGCAAACCCGCAACGTCATGAAACGGCTGTTCGCCTATGCCATTGCGCGGGAGAAGGCGACTTTCAACCCGGCGGCGGCGGTGGAGGCGAAATTCATTGCGAGCGCTAGAAGCCGCGATGTGGCCCTGACCCCGGACGAAATTGGAAGGCTGTTGCGGGCGATCTATCAATCCTCCATGAAGCGGGCGCACAAGCTGGCGCTGCACCTGCTGATTCTGTGCATGGTGCGGAAATCGGAACTGATCGAAGCCCGGTGGGAAGAAATCGACTTCGACAAAGCGGAATGGGCGATCCCCGGCGAACGAATGAAGAAAGACAAGCCGCATCTGGTTCCACTATCTCGACAAGCCGTGGCGATGTTCGAGGAATTGAAGGGGCTGGCAAGTGGTTCCGAATGGGTGTTTCCCAGTCGAGGGAGTTTGAATAAACCCATAGCCCATAGCACGTTGAATGTCGCCGTGCGGGCGCTGGAATTTGATGTGCGCGATTTCGTGATTCACGACTTTCGGCGAACGGCATCGACGCACCTGCACGAGGCTGGATTCAATTCAGACTGGATCGAGAAGGCGCTGGCTCATGAAACCAAGGGTATCCGGGGCGTGTACAATCGGGCGCAGTATGCCAACCAGCGGCAGGAAATGCTGCAATGGTGGGCGGATTTCGTGGACAGCCAGATCGAGGAAGGCCGGAAGGTGATCATTGGCCGCTTCGGCAAGGCATATCAGGCGGCATGACGGTTTGGCCGCGCCTAGCCCGATGGGGCGAAAACCGGGTTCCCTTGCCCGGCTGGCGCGGTTTCCAAATCAAGGGCAAAGCGTGAAAGGGGCGCTATGTTGAGCTTATTAAGCATTAACCAGTCGGCATTATTAATGCTGTATTGGACTAAAAAAATTCCAGACCCATTTTCGCCTGAAGCATTGCGGGTGATAACAGACGACGATCACCCATTAAGGAAAGAATTTTTTCTAATTAAATGGTCCTTAGATAACGCAATCGAAGCAGACGAGTTACACGCTCTAAAAAAGCCAAAGAACAAAGCATATACAAAAAAGATTTTAAATGCAGTAGATATTCCTGAAGATGTTAGAGAATTTATCCCACAGCAATATGATTATTGGGTGACGTATTCCGATCTTATCGCCTTCGTACAAAGACCTGATTCTTTTCCCACAGATTCTTACGCACATGCCCGCGACGCATTGGCCCGAGTGGCATGGATGCTCGTTAGGGAAAATCATTCAGCAATCAACCAGACTGAATTGTTTGAGTATCTTGCTCAACTGGTGGACAGCATGGAACAAAAGGGCTTTCTTCTGAAGTTGGGTGAAACTACGCTGAAGGGTTGTGCAAGGGAAATCTTATCCGCTGGTGAGGCGGTAGAGAAAAAATGTTGAGTTTTCTTGTTTTCTATGATTTTTCTTGATTTTGGTCTGTATGCCGGTTTTTCAGCTTTTTCCTTGATTGCTAGGAAGGAAAAAGTTATCAAAATGGCGAGCCATGCCGGTATGTTCCGGTGAGTGCTACAGAGTAACGAGCATGGCCGCACAACTCAGAGAGGCGCTAGCGCGTCTGACCATCCTTCGGCGCAAGCAGGTGGAAGCCCGCACCGGGCTTTCCCGTTCCACCATTTACGAGCGAATCAAAACGGGAACCTTCCCTGCTCCGGTTTCCATCGGCGCAAAGGCTGTCGGCTGGATTGAGGCCGAGATAGAGGCATGGATTGCCGCCCAAATCCAGAAAAGTCGCAAGGCTTGAAGGGGGCGAGCCATGAGCAAAAACAACAAGGGCCGCGACCGCTGGCGCGGTGCGACCCCAAAGATTACCGATAGCCGAAATTATACCGGAACCGATCCGTTCATGGCCAAGCCTTCACGCAACCGCCAGCAAAAGCGCGGATGGCAGAGAGGGGCACGGAAATGAGCGGCGATATGGAACGCATCCGCGAAGCCCTGCAATTCATTGACGCCAGCGACCGCGACAGGTGGGTGAGCATGGGCATGGCGATCAAGTCCGAGCTTGGCGATACTGGCTTTGACATGTGGGAAGCATGGAGCCTGCAAGCCGATTCCTTCAACGACAAGGATGCGCGGGACGTATGGAAGAGTATCCGGGCCGTTGGCAAGGTGACCATCGGAACGCTGTTCTATGAAGCCAGGGCGAATGGCTGGCGCGATGATAGCAGGCGCCGGAAGCCGACCCCGGAAGAGCTTGCCGAGCGGCGGCGCATGGCAGCGGAACGGGCCTTGCGGGAGGAAACCGAGATAGCCCGCGAACGCGCTGCTACGGCTTCGAAAGCGGCGGCGATCCTGCAAGCGGCGACGGAAGCGAAAGCCGACCATCCCTATCTGGAACGCAAGCGGGTTTCGCCCGTGGCAACCCTGCGAGAAATTGACGCGGGCGCGGCGGCGGCGATTTTGGGCTATGCGCCGGAGTCGGGCGGCAAACTGCTGACCGGGCGCTTGCTGGTGGTTCCCGTCAAACAAGGCGACGGCCTATCCACGCTGGAACTGATTGACGGCGACAATCGCAAGGCGGCACTGGCCGGGCGGGGTAGCAAGGTGGGCGGGTATTGGGCAGCGGAACGCCTGCCCGATGGCGACGGCAGCGGCCTTACTCTGTTGATAGGCGAAGGCGTGGCGACCGTGCTATCCGCATCGGCGGCGACCGGGCACCCGGCGATTGCGGCGCTATCGTCGGGCAACCTACCCGCAGTGGCAAAGGCCATGCGCGAACGCTACCCGGCTGCGGCGCTCGTGATTCTCGCTGATCTGGTGAAGGCGACCGGCCAACCCGATTTCCATGCCAGCGAGGCGGCGCGGGCCGTCAGCGGTCAACTGGCAATCCCTGATTTCGGCGGCGAGCGACCGGACGGCGCAACCGACTTCAACGACTTGGCGGCGCTGCGCGGGATGGAGGCGGTCAAGACGGCGGTTGCTACTGCTACAGTTGCTATTTTTGCTACGGATGACCGGAGGGAACAACCCCAACCCCTCGACGAATCAACCCTAACGGACGATGAATTGCGCCTACTGGGCGCATTGCGGGCGATTCCAAAGGGCGCTTGTTCAGGAAAGCATCCGGCAGAGGACATAATCGGCTGGGGCCTGCGGCATAACGACAGCGGCATTAAAGAGTCGGTCGGGCTGGCGCTGGCTGTGGAATGGGACCGGATAAATCCCGGTTACAACACGGCGGCGGGTGTGTTTCGCGGAAGTGATCCGAATTATTCAGCGACCAAGCCGGTGACAAGCGCCAGCATATTCGACCTGGCGAAACAGCATGGCTGGAAGGGCGAGATTCCTTGGCGGCAACCGCAACCACTGACCGCCAAGGTCGAGTCGGAACCCTATCCCCTGGATGCGCTACCGGATTCAATCCGGGCGGTGGTGGAAGAAGTGACGGGCTTCGTCAAGGCTCCTATCCCGATGGTGGCATCGTCGGCGCTGGCGGCGCTGTCGCTGGCCATTCAAGCCCATGCGGACGCCAAGCGGGCGGAAAAACTGCATGGGCCAGTCGGGCTGTTCTTGCTGACCATCGCCGATTCGGGCGAGCGAAAATCCACCTGTGACGGCTTCTTTACCAAGGCGATCCGCGACTATGAAGAAGCGCAAGCGGAAGCGGCGAAGCCTGCGCTGAAAGACTACAAAGCGGACAGCGAGGCATGGGACGCCAAGCGCAACGGCATCAAGGAGAAAATTCGCCAACTGGCGAAAGAGCAAAAGCCGACGGCGGGCATGGAATTGGCCTTGCGCGATCTGGAACACACCAAGCCGGAACCGCCAAGAATCCCCCGCCTGTTGTATGCCGATGCGACTCCTGAAGCCTTGGCCTATGGACTGGCGAGGCAATGGCCGTCAGGCGGCGTGGTCTCTGCCGAGGCCGGGATTGTGTTTGGTTCGCATGGCATGGGCAAGGATTCCGTCATGCGGAATCTGGGCTTGATTAATCAACTGTGGGACGGCAACAGCCTGACCATTGACCGGCGCACAACGGAATCCTTCACCGTGCGCGGGGCGCGGTTGACCGTGGCCTTGCAGGTGCAGGAACCGACCTTGCGGGAATTCTTCACCCGATCCGGCACGCTGGCACGGGGCACGGGTTTTCTGGCCCGCTTTCTTGTGGCGTGGCCGCAATCCACTCAAGGCTATCGCCCCTTCACCGAAGCGCCACCGAACTGGCCGCACCTGGCCGCGTTCCATCAGCGGATTACCGCAATCCTGAATCAGCCGGTTCCCATTGATGAAAACGGCGCACTGACCCCGCCCCTGTTGCCCCTGACAGCGGAGGCGAAAGCGGCATGGATTGAATACCACGATACGATTGAAAACGAGCTACGCAGCGGCGGCGAGCTGTACGACGTGCGGGACGTGGCGAGCAAGAGCGCCGACAATGCGGCGCGGCTGGCGACGCTGTTCCAGATTTTAGAACAGGGCATGGGCGGCGCGGTGGGGCTGGACGCCTTCGAGAGCGCCAGCCGGGTAGCGGCATGGCACCTAAGCGAGGCGCGACGCTTCTTCGGCGAACTCGCCTTGCCGGCGGAACTGGCAAACGCAGCGCGGCTAGATAGCTGGCTGATCGAGTATTGCCGACGGGAGAAGGCTCTTATCGTTGGCAAGAATCACGTTCGTCAATTTGGGCCGCTACGGGATGGCGCTGCATTGGATGCCGCGATCCGCGAGCTTGCCAACCTTGACCGTCTGCGGCTTGGGGCTGATGGAAAGCGGCGAACCCTCCAAATTAACCCGGCGCTGGTGACGCCATGACGACCCTTTCCAGACTGATCCGCAAGCGGGCTGATAGAGACTTTGCTACTGCTATTCCTGCTATTCCTGCTACGCAACAAACACCATCAGCGGGCAAAATAGCAAAAATAGCAACTGTAGCAGTAGCAAAGCCTGCACAAGAGGAACCTCAACCAGCGGGAACAGTAGCAAAAATAGCAACTGTAGCAGTAGCAAATTCCCCAAACCCGGAAGCCGAACGGCGAACTGTCGCAAGAGTCGCAACCGTCGCAGTCGCAAGCGCTACAAGACCGGTAATCGAACCCTCGTGGGTATCCATTAGCTACATCCGGGGCTGGGCGGTTACGGGCGCGGAGTTGAGATGCTACAAGGAGCGGTTGGCAAGGCTGGAATGTAAGACTGGACCAGACAGCGATGACACGGAACGCTGGGCGCTGGCGGAAATCCTCGCGGCCCGTCCGGGCGATGATCAGGTGACGTGTGGCGACTGCCAGCATTTCCAACCGGACACCATCGGCGACGGAACGGGTATCGGCGGTTGCGCGGCTGGCGTGATGACGGGACCGTTGAAATATCCATCGGTTAAGCGGCACTGTGAACAGTGGAGGATGCGAGCATGACCACGCAAACGTTTGAGAACCCTTCCGCCGTGATTCCCTTCCCGGCAACCGAAACCGAGGAGCCGCCAAAGGCCAGCTACCAGATCACCCGCTTCAACGCCCTGAAGCACGGGATTTTGGCGCGGCTGGTGGTGTTGCCCCACGAGGAGGCGGGCGAGTTCGCCGACCTGCTGGCGGCGCTGGGCGAGGAACATCGGCCGGCGGGCGCGACCGAGGCGCATCTGGTGGAGGAACTGGCCGCGATCATGTGGCGCCAGCGGCGGGTGTTGCTGGCCGAAGGTGCGGCGATCAACGCCGGGCTGCTGGCGGTGACCAAACGCTCTTTCGATAACCCGATTGAATCGGCGGTGCCCTTCGAGCGGGCGCTGTCGGGCAAGGGAACCGATTTGCGGGATTTGGTCACCGCGACGCCGGATGAAATCGCCGAACGGCAACGGCAAGCGGCGCTGGACCGGCAAGCCACCGAACGGGCGGCGGTGATCCTGGACAAGGGGGCTGCGAACGCCTACGACAAGGCATTGCGGGCGCTGCCGGGCGATGGTGGCGACTGGTGGCGGGAGTGGATCGAGGACGAAGCGGATAAGGCGAACGCCGACGAACTGGCTGACTTCATCCGCAACCAGTTGTTGCCGTATTTCCGCAACGCAGAAAGCCAAGCTCGGCACCAGCCGGCGATCAGGGCGCAAACGCTGGGCGAGGGCTTGCAGGTGCATCGGCTGGAAAAGCTGAACCGCTACGAAACGCACCTGGACCGGAAGTTCGAGCGCACCTTGGCGATGCTGGTGAAGCTGAAGGAATTGCGCGGAAACCATTAGAGGTTGCCAAGGCTGCATAAAAATTCGGTAACCCAAGGAGGCAAAAAAGCTATCATTTGGCTATTACGGATGATGATTTCTGCCGATAACAGTCTGTGGATGCCGTCAAAGGGAATGCCAAACCATCCATAACTCATTCATCAAGCGGGTAAAAGTGGACTTCCCATGCCAAATGCACCCGACTTAGATCAGATCGCCTTCAAGATTCATCCTGCCGGTGGTGGGTCGGAGGTTCCGGTATCGCTGTTGCTGCAAATCTTCAGCAATCTGCAAGAACTGGTGCATTTATTTGCCCTGCAAGAGGAAGGGCGCACCGTGCGGCAACGCCTGCGACTGTCCGATGAACTCAAGCGCAAGTATGTGCTCCACCTGCGCCCACCCGAGACCGGGAGCTTCGCGGTAACCGGGCGGGTAGCGGGTCGGGGAACCGATTTGTTCGAGCCGGAACAGGCTCAGCGGGTCGTGGGACAGATGCACCGTTTTAGCCATGCCGTAGTATTGGGCGATGAGGATCAGATTCTTAAATTGATGCCGGACGGCAGCCTCCGCCATCGGGTGTTGTCCTGTCTATCCACGCTTAGCCCTCCGCCGGGTAGCGGTTATCGCTATGAAATGGCCCCCGGCGCGGGACCGGGAATATCTCTGGATGAAACCTTGCCCGCGCGCATCGAGGCATGGCTGACGACGCCGGAGGAATGCGCCGAAGTGCGAACCGTCACCGGCCGGCTGGAAGCCATTTCTTTCGGCGAGCACAAACTGACGATCATCTACCAACCCAAGTCCCGCCCTCTGGAGTGTTTTTACGACGAGGACATCGAACTCATGCTGTTGGAAAATCGGCGGGACTTGATCCAGGTTACGGGTCGAGTGCTGATGGATGATGACGGCCATCCCAAGCGGATTGACGAAGTCGAGCAGATTAGAGACCTTGACCTGTCGCCTTTCGTGCTGGGGGAGATCGAAGGCCGTGATTTTCGCTTGCGGCCCCGCAGTACGTTCAGTTTCTTGCCGACTTTGACGGATGACGAGCAATTCCTTTGTTTGGAACATGCGCTATGGAGTCTCGATGTGTTCGCCGCGACCCGCGCCGAACTGTTCGCGGAATTGAAGGAACAGATGCTCGTATTGTGGCAGGAATACGCCCGCGAGCAGGACGAGGTACTTTCCGAACCCGCAAAACAGGTCAAGCGACAACTGCTGGCCGACTGGGACGGGGTAGCGAATGCCTAAAGACAAGCGGGATGTCGAGGCCGGATTGCTCAACAAGGGTTTCCAGCCACAGCCGGGAGGCGATCACAACTACTTCGTCTATGTGGCGCTGGATGGCAAAAAAGCATTAGCCAAGACCAAGACCAGCCACGGGCGCGGTTTCGATATCGGCGATTCCCTGCTGGGAATGATGGCCCAACAATGCGCCTTGACCCGCGCGCAATTTCTCAAGCTGATTGAATGTCCATTGAGCCGTAAGGAATACGAGGTCATCTTGAGACAAACAGGGAGGCTTTAATCAGGAACGCTCTATATCGACGTATTCAGGAATTCAAATTACGGAACAAAATATGCTCGTCACCCATGAACGTGAAAAGATGATCAACGCGATCATCTATTTTGCTAGACACGCTAAATACTTGGGCAAGATCAAGCTGTTCAAGCTTCTGTATCTGCTCGACTTCGAGCATTTCCGCCAAACCGGGCAGAGCGTGACGGGGTTGACTTATAGCGCCTGGAAATATGGTCCCGTGCCGGTAACGCTTGCCCAAGAATGGGATGAACTGGAATCTGATTTGGCGGCGGCTATCGCCATCCGACCCGAGCAAGTCATCGACTACGAACGTCAAGCGGTTGTACCTCTGGCTGAATTCGACGATAGCCATTTTTCCAAGCGCGAGTTGCGCATTATGGCTGAACTGGTGAACAAGTACGGCGAGGAATATTCGCCGAAAATGATCGATGTCACGCACGCCGAAAATGGCGCTTGGGCCAAGGTTTGGAACGACGGGAAAGGTTTCAACCTGTGCATTTCCTATGATCTCGCCATTGCGGATGATGAGCCGTACCGAGACGCTATCCTGGAAGCGGCCAAGGAATACCAAGCCATCGTAAATTCGGCGCGGTGTTGATATGGCCGGCAGGTTGCCTGCGGGCGTGATTCCCGGACAAATCTATCGTCATGACTACTTTTACCGTGACTCTGCCGGTCAGTGGCAGACAAAATACCTCATCGTGCTGACAGGAACGCCAGGCGGTGATGTCGTTTTTCGCTTACTGACCAGCAAGGCGTATGGCCGCCCAGAATCCCCGCCCTGTTATCACGATAATCCTTATCCAGGTTTCTATCTGGGCTACTTGGGCGGCGAATTGACCGCGAAGAGCTGGCTTGACTTACGCCGGCAAGCTGACTATGACGGCGTTCAATTTAGCAAAAAACATTTGCCGTGCGTTGCCACTCTTTCCAAAGAGATTCTGTGCCGCGCGCTCGATTGCGCGGCCAACGCCGATGACACCACCCGGCAACAGGAACGCCTGATGCGCGATCAACGCGCCGCGTTGCGCTGCTCGTAACCAAGGACCCCACCATGCCGGAGCTTGATTTCAAGGGCAAGGAATTCGTTTACAACCATCATCTTGCCATCCCACATCGCCCGTTGATTCCTCACCCGGAAAAATCCGTTCTCCCCTCGCCCTCTGGGAGAGGGGATGGGGGTGAGGGCGCAAGACTCGACGGGAACCTGATTATCCACGGTGATAACCTGCACGCCTTGAAGTCGCTGTTGCCGATGTACGCCGGGCGGGTGGATTGCATTTTCATCGATCCGCCGTACAACACCGGCAACGAGGGCTGGTGCTACAACGATAACGTGAATAGCCCGATGCTGCGGGAGTGGTTGAACAGCAATCCGGTCAGCATCGAAGATGGGCTGCGCCACGACAAATGGCTGTGCATGATGTGGCCACGTTTGCGGCTGCTGCATGAATTGCTGTCGGAGACGGGCAGCTTGTGGATGACGTTGGACGATAACGAAATCCATCGGGCGCGGATGATGATGGACGAGATTTTTGGGGAGCAGAACTTTATTGCCTGCTGTATCTGGCACAAGATGGATAGCCCCAAAAACACTGCCGAGCATTTCAGCGTGGACCACGATTACTTGCTGGTTTATGCAAAGGACGCAACCCAGTGGGAAATGAATTTGTTGCCACGTACTGAAGAAATGCTTGCGAGGTATAAGAATCCCGACAATGACCCTCGTGAAGCATGGTTGCTCAGTGATTTGGCAGCGCGCAACTATTACGCGCAAGGCCAGTATCCGATCACGACCAAGAACGGTAAGATCATCGAAGGCCCGCCTGCGGGAAGCTATTGGCGTGTAAGCAAGGAAAAATTTGACGAGCTTGATCAGGATGGTCGAATTTGGTGGGGTGAGTCAGGTGATAACCGACCTGGCATCAAACGTTTCTTGTCTGAAGTTAAGGATGGTGTAGTCGCTCAAACCATTTGGAACTGGCAAGACGTTGGTAGCACCAGAAACTCGAAACAAGCCCTTTCCGAATTAATGGGTGCGGCAAAAGGTGAAGATCTCTTCATTACCCCTAAGCCGCTAGCTCTGGTAACCCGCGTTCTGGAGTTGGCGACGACCGAGCATTCCATCGTTCTCGACTCTTTTGCCGGTTCCGGCACCACCGCCCACGCCGTTTTAGCCGCCAACACTAAAGACGGCGGCGACCGAAAATTCATCCTTGTCGAGTGCGAGGACTACGCCGATAGCCTGACCGCCGAGCGCGTGCGCCGCGTCATCAACGGCTACGCTTTTTCCGGCACGCAGCGGGAAGAACTGCACCGCGAAAAGCTCACCTTCACCAGCCTGAAAAAAGCCGACAAGCTGCTGGATCACATCGAATCCATCAAGAATCTGGACGGCCATCGCTTCGATAAAATCAAAGCGGAAGTCAAAGACGGTGAATTGATCGTCACCGGCGAAAAAGTCATTACAGAGCGAACCGATGGATTGGGCGGCACATTCACCTTCTGCACCCTGGGCGACGCCATTGAAATGGACAAGCTGCTGACCGGCGAAGCGTTGCCGACCTTCGAGCAACTGGGCGCGTTGCTGTTCCACACCGCCACCAGCGAGGTTTTACCCTCACCCCCGGCCACTCTTGCGGCAGGCGAAGGAAGATACGTCGAGGGCTGTGGCTATCTCGGCGAATCAACCCACTATCACGTCTGGCTGATCTACCGACCCAACCTGGAATTCCTCAAATCCCGCGAAGCGGCGCTGACCCTGCCCCGCGCCGAAGCCATCGTGAAAGCCAAGCCGGACAAGCCGCATCGGGTGTTTGCACCCGCCAAGTTCGTTTCGCAAAAGCTGCTGAATGCCGCCGGCTTGCCGGTCGAATTCGCGCCCCTGCCGTTCGCCCTGTACCGCATCGAACGCGGGTGAGGCTGTTACCATGAGCTTGCGCGATCTGGACTATCAGGCGCGGGTGCTGACCGCGTTCGACGGTTATCTGACCGAACTTTCCGCCCAGAAAAAACGGGCGGACGGCATCGCGGTGCTGGCGCGGCAACAACCGGACCTTGGACTCGAAGTCCCCGATTTCCCCGCCAAGACCTGGGAAACGCTCCACAAAGCCGGCCAACTCCCGCCCTCACGGTTCAACATTCCCCATTCGCCGCGCCGGGACGGCATCAACCGGCCCGTGCCCAACGCCGTGTTCAAAGTCCCCACCGGCGGGGGCAAAACGTATCTGGCGGTCTCGGCACTATCCCGTCTCTTCGGGCGCTATCTGGGCAAAAATACCGGCTTCGTGCTGTGGATCGTGCCCAACGAAGCCATTTACAGCCAAACCAAGCGGCAACTGAACGACCGCCAGCATCCCTACCGGCAAATGCTCGACCGCGCCGCCGCTGGCCGGGTTCGGCTGCTGGAAAAGAACGACCGGCTGGATGCCCGCGATGTCGAATCTCATCTCTGCGTCATGCTGCTGATGCTAGCCTCCGCCAGGCGCAACGAAAAATCTCAACTTCGCCTGTTCCGGGATCGCGGCGACGTACACGGTTTCTTCCCACCCGAAGGCGATATGGAAGCGCACCGGCGGACACTGGAGCAGACGCCCAATCTCGACGCTTACGGCAAAGCAGGCGAAATGGGCGCGTTCTGGCCGCTGGTCAAGGATTCACTGGGCAACGCCCTGCGCCTGATCCGGCCGGTGGTGGTGTTCGACGAAGGACAGCACGCGGTTCCGGAACTGGCCTTCGCCACGCTCTACGGCTTCAACCCCTGTTTCGTGCTGGAACTGACCGCCACACCGAAAGACGTAGCGGCCAAGGGCGGAGCGAATCCGAAGCCGGCCCGCCATGCCAATATCCTGGTCGAAGTGCTGGGGACCGAACTGGACCGCGAGGGCATGATCAAGATGCCCTTGAATCTCGATCCCCGCCAGGGTACCGACTGGCGTAACACCCTGCGCACCGCCCTCGACCGCTTGAACGTGCTGGATGCCGAAGCGCGGCGACTGCACGGCGAACGGGGCCGCTATATCCGCCCCATCCTGCTGGTACAAGCCGAACGCACCGGTAAGGAGCAGCGGGAAAGCGGCCACATTCACGCCCTCGACGCCAAGGATTGGCTGCTGACTGCTGGGTTGGACGAAGCCGAAATCGCCATCAAAACCGCCGATACCAACGAACTGGCCAACCCCGAGAATCTGGACTTGCTCTCGCCGACCAACCGGGTTCGGGTCATCATCACCAAGCAAGCGCTGCAAGAGGGTTGGGATTGCCCGTTTGCCTACGTGCTTTGCGCCCTGGCCGCCAGCGCCAACCTCCCGGCCATGACCCAACTGGTCGGCCGCATCCTGCGTCAGCCACACGCCGAGAAGACCGGCGTTCCCCTGCTCGACGAGTGCTACATCATCACCCACCACGCCGATACCGCGCGAGTGGTGGACGCCATCAAAACCGGACTGGAAGAAGACGGGCTGGGCGACTTGGTCAAGGAAATCAGGATCGGCGACGATGGCGGCGACCGGGTGCCCGGCATCCGTCAAGTTCCCCGGCGCGACAAGTTCACCAAGACTGAAATCTACCTGCCGCAAGTGCTCTGCGTGGAAGGCGGCACCGTCCGGCCACTCGACTACGAGCAAGACATCCTGTTCGAGCTGGACTGGTCGGCGGTCGATCCCGCGCCGCTGGTGGCGATGATCCCCGACAACGCCCAGACCGCCGAACGGCAACTGCGCCGCATCCGGCTGGCCGATTTGGGCCAGGAACGCATCGTGGCCGAAGTCGCCGGCCATAGCGAAGAGGCACTGCGGTTCGATCCCGCCTACGCGGTGCGGATGGTGTCCGACATCGTGCCGAATCCCTGGATCGCCCGCGAGATCGTCGGCTGCGTACTGGCGGGTCTGACGGCGCGCGGCTTCGATGCCGACAAGCTGGGCGCCTTGGCCGGGCTGATCGTCGAGCAACTCCGCCAATGGCTGGACGGCGAACGCGACCGCATGGCCGAAGCGGCTTTCCGGGCGGCGGTGACCGCCGGCCGCATTCAGTTCCGGCTACGAACCGACGGGCAAAACTGGCACATGCCGTTCGAGGCCGAGACCTACGAGCCGGAAGGCGCCGAACAACTGGTCGGCAAAACCGGCGGGCCGCTGGAAAAGAGCCTGTTCGCCCCGATCTACAAAGGCGACTTTTCCAGTCAGGACGAGCGCAACATCGCGGTCTATCTCGACGGCGAAGCCGCGTTGACCTGGTGGCATCGCAACGTCGCCCGCCGGCAGTACGCCGTTCAGGGTTGGCGGCGGAGCAGAATTTATCCCGACTTCATCTTCGCCCTGCAACGCGGCGCGGGCATGGAACGGCTGGTGGTGCTGGAAATGAAAGGCCCGCAGTTGGCCGGCAACCTGGATACCAAATACAAGCAGGCCGTGTTGCAACTTCTGTCCGACCACTACGCCATCGAACACGCGCCGCATGTGGGCGGGCTGGAACTGGTGGTCCCCGATGGAACCACGGTGCAATGCGACCTCGTTTTAATGCAGGACTGGAAGGTTAGGTTACCTAATGAATTTATTAGAAAATAATCTGATTAGGGCGCTGTCGGAAAGGAAAATTCGCTAATGATTTCGGTAAAATTTTGAGCCAAACATGGGCGGATGCGGCAGCGGGCGACACTGGCATTTTGGCGCCAAGGACACGACCGACGATTACCGGGTGCTGGACGTGCGGCACTGGCAGCGGGATGGATACCTGGAGCCAGGCCGCTGGTTCGGCTGGCAATGGATGCGCAACGGCGAAACCGTGGCGTCCATCCAAGTGCGGGCCGAGTCAGACCGCGTGATCCTCAGCTATCGGCACCAGCGCGGTGGCGAAGAGTGGAAAAGCGAGGAATATCCGGTCTACCTCGACCGAACTCCCTGCACCTACGGCGGCACGCGGGCTTGGTTTCGCTGCCCGGCCAGAGGATGCGGGCGACGGGTGGCGATCCTGTACGGCGGCGCAATCTTCGCCTGCCGGCACTGCTACCGGCTGGCCTATCTCAGCCAGCGGGACGCACCCCATGATCGAGCGGCGCGGCGGGCCGATAAAATCCGGGCGCGGCTGGGCTGGGAGCCGGGCATCCTGAACGGCCCCGGCTGGCGCAAGCCCAAGGGGATGCACCAGCAAACCTACGAGCGGCTTTCCGCCGAAGCCGAGGAATCGACGGCGCTATCGGTGGCCGGGATGATCCGGCGGTTTGGCGTCGGGCCAGAAGATTGGTGAATCCGTTTCGCAAAATGAGAGACGGTTGGCATCATTCGGGGGGACAAGCACGAAATCTGTTCCCGGATTTGTTCCCATAATCGAGTGACGTTTTTCAAAAACACAACAGGAAAGCGGCTTATCGCCGGTTTGCTAGCTTCTGTATTGATAGCGAGCCTTCCGGCATGGTCCGAAGCCTTCGGTAAAACCTCCTCAAGCCCGCGTAAAGTGACTGCCCTCTCATGTTCGAACAAGCCTTCAAAAACATCGACGACGTGCTCTGGAAAGAGGCGGGCTGCACTACGGAACTCGACTACACCGAGCAGACCTCCTGGTTGCTGTTCCTGAAATACCTGGACGGCCTGGAGCAGGACAAGGCAATGGAAGCTGAGTTGGAGGGGCGGAAGTACGCTTTCATTCTCGATGCGCCCTACCGCTGGGAAAGTTGGGCCGCGCCCAAGGACTTGTGCGGCCAGCTCGACCACAATCGGGCGCTGACCGGCGACGACTTGCGCGACTTCGTGGATCGCCGGCTCTTTCCCTACCTGCACGGCTTCAAGCAGAAGGCCAGCGGGCCGAACACCATTGAATACAAGATCGGTGAGATTTTCGGGGAGATCAAAAACAAGATTCACAGCGGCTACAACCTGCGCGAGATCATCGACCACATCGACGAACTGCGCTTCCGCTCGCAGACCGAAAAACACGAGCTGTCGCATCTCTACGAAGCCAAGATCAGGAATATGGGCAACGCCGGGCGCAACGGCGGCGAGTATTACACCCCGCGCCCGCTCATTCGCGCCATCGTGCGGGTGGTCAAGCCCAGGATCGGCGAGCGCATTTACGACGGCGCGGTCGGCTCGGCGGGCTTCTTGTGCGAAGCCTTCGACTACCTCAAGGCCCAGCCGAATCTGACCACCGCCGACCTCAAGACGCTGCAAGAGCGCACCTTTTACGGCAAGGAGAAGAAGTCGCTCGCCTATGTCATCGCGATCATGAACCTGATCCTGCATGGCATCGAAGCGCCCAATATCCTTCACACCAACACCCTCGCCGAAAACCTCGCCGATATTCAGGACAAGGACCGCTACAACGTGGTGCTGGCCAATCCCCCTTTCGGCGGCAAGGAGCGCAAGGAAGTCCAGCAGAACTTTTCCATTCGCACCGGCGAAACGGCCTTTCTGTTCCTTCAGCATTTCATCAAAAGGCTCAAGGCCGGTGGCCGGGCCGGCGTGGTCATCAAAAATACCTTTCTCTCCAACACCGACAACGCTTCGGTGAGCCTGCGCAAGCTGCTGTTGGAGAGTTGCAACCTGCACACGGTGCTCGACTGCCCCGGCGGCACTTTCCAGGGCGCCGGTGTGAAGACCGTGGTGCTGTTCTTCGACAAGGGCGCGCCGACGCGCCGGGTCTGGTTCTACCAGTTGCAGCCGGGCCGCAACCTCGGCAAGACCAACCCGCTCAACGACGACGACCTCAACGACTTCGTCGCGCGCCAGCGCAACTTCGCCGATTCGGCGCAGAGCTGGTCAGTCG
>JBATNZ010000248.1:0-1698 GCA_049290615.1 Candidatus Contendibacter sp. | reverse complement strand
CGCCAGCCCCGCGGGCGGACGAACCGGTCCTGGCGCCGGAACCGCCGATGACGGCGGCCGACCAGACCTGTCCACTGATTGATCCCTGGGGCCGGCGCGAGCCGAAGCTGGGTCTGCCGGTCGATCTCGCCGAACCGGCGGAGCCGCTGGTTGCGACGCCGCCCAGCCCGCCGACGGTGCGCGAAATCGAACCGTCGCCGCCCGCGCCATCGCCGATCCCGCCGATCCCGCCGATCCCGCCGAAATCGCCCATGCCTTCCGGTCTGGATCAACACACCTGGATTCCGCAACGGCCGGCGCTTCAGGTGCAAGTGCTGGGGATTGCCCTGCAACGGCTGTCGACCTACGCGGCGGCGGGCATCAGCGACTGGCGGATCGGCTTCGACCGCGCCGGCGGCCTGATCCCGAGCAGTCATCCGGATGCCGCCGCCTGGTTGCGGGTGGACAACGCCGACCGGCTGTTTGGCGAGGTGGTGGGGCTGTCGGCGCCGCTGGAGTTGCCGGGAACCTGGCAACCCTTTCCGGAACTGCAACTGGAGTTGTACGCTGCGCCACAGCTTATGGCGGCGCATTATTTGGGCTGGGTGCGCCTGCCGGCGCCGCTGACCCTGTCGGTGCCGCGCGAGCGGGCGGTCAGCTTCGGGCGCGGTTCGGAGGCGGACATCGCGCCGCGACTGCTGACCGACCCGCGCTCGCTACGCTGGGACGGCAACCCCGCCAAAACGGTGGGGGTCAACGCCGAGTACCTGGGGCTGTCGCGCCGCCATCTGTGCTTGCAGGCTCGCCGCGACGACTGGTGGGTACAACTGGAGAGCCAGAACATGCCGGCCTACCGGCTGACGCCATCGGGCGATCTGCTGGACGTGCTGAGCCCGGGGGTCAACACCGCCGCTACCGCCAAGCCGGGTGAGTTGCTGGTGGCTGGCGGCTACGTGCTGGCGCTGGGAACGGTGGGGTAGCTATGTCGCGCCGATCAACCCTTCGCGTGGCACCCGGCGTGGAGACTCTACGGTGGACTCGACATAATCGTTACAAAATCCCGATTGGTCGCCGCCCCGTTCTGCTCCGCCAGTTGCCCCGGCGGCGCCCTCCTGAAAGCTTGGAATATTACCTGTATGATAAAAGATAATCCGACCGTTCCATGATCGGTGGTTTAGCATCACGGGGAACTGCCAACCGATTGATTGATGGCGGAACCCCAATCAAGATCATCAATGCCTTCACTGTTGGACAATCCCGTTGATCAGCCGTGTCGCCCAAGGAACCGCTGCCGAGGATCTGGCCTGCCGCTATCTGGAAGCGCGAGGGCTGATTCTGGTGACACGAAATTTCCGTTGTCGCGTCGGCGAACTGGACCTGATCATGCGCGATGGCGAGCATCTGGTGTTCGTGGAAGTACGCAGCCGCCGCCATACCCGCTACGGCACGCCGGCCGAATCGGTGACCCGGACCAAGCAGCAGCGATTGCTGCGCGCGGCGGCGCTCTACCTGCAACGCCAGCGCCTCGACCTGCCCTGCCGCTTCGACGTGGTGGCGATCCTCCAGCCCGGCGGCGAGCCGCGGATGGAGTGGATCCGGGATGCCTTTCAGCTTACCTAAGAGGCTGTACAAAAACGTCCTGCTCTGGGTCTGGCCGGAGCAAGAGCGGGTTTTCCCCTCCTTGGATAAGGAGGGGTGGCGCGGAGCGCCGGGGTGGTT
>JBATNZ010000247.1:0-2790 GCA_049290615.1 Candidatus Contendibacter sp. | reverse complement strand
GTCGCCCGGCTGGCCGAGCAGGGCAAATACTACTTCCTGGCCCGGCCCCGCCGCTTTGGCAAAAGCCTGTTGGTGGACACCCTGGCCGAAGCCTTCGCCGGCAGTCGGGAGCTGTTCGAGGGGCTGTATCTGGAGCATCACTGGGACTGGAGCCAGCGCTACCCGGTGCTGCGCTTCGACTTCGGTCGGGGCGAGGCGCACACCCCGGCGGCGCTGGAAGGCAAGATCGCCTATCAAATCAACACCCAGGCCGATGCGCTGGGCGTGCCGTTGACCGAACCGGAAATCGGCAACCGCTTCGACCAATTGGTAAACCGGCTGGCTGCGGCGGGTATGCCGGTAGTGGTGCTGATCGACGAATACGACAAGCCGATTCTCGACAACCTGGGTGATCCGGATTTGGCCCGGGCCATGCGGGGGGTGCTGAAAAATCTCTACTCCGTGCTAAAGGGCCTGGACCCGCATCTCAAATTCGTGCTGCTGACCGGGGTCAGCAAATTCTCCAAGGTCTCGCTGTTCTCCGGGCTGAACAACCTGGAGGACATCACCCTCGATCCCCGCGCGGCGACCCTGTGCGGCTACACCCAGGACGAACTGACCGATACCTTCGCCGAGTATCTGGACGGGGTGGATTTAGAAGAAGTGCGGCGCTGGTACAACGGTTATAACTTCCTCGGCGAACCGGTCTACAACCCGTTCGACATCCTGTTGTACCTGCGCCATCGGGAATTCAAGCCCTACTGGTTCGAGACCGGCACGCCGACCTTTCTGATCGAGCTATTGCGCCAGCGGCAGTTTGTCATCCCCGAAGCCGACGACTACTGGGCCAGCGAAGACCTGCTGGGCGCGTTCGAGGTTGGGGCGATTGAACCGGAGGCGCTGTTGTTCCAGACCGGCTACGCCACCCTGCGCGAGCGGCAGATCCGCCCCAACGGGTTTCGCTACCGGCTGGGTTTTCCCAACCACGAAGTGCGGGTCAGCCTGCCGCGGGCGATCCTGCGGCGCTACGTCCCGAACCGGCGCGAGCAGCAGCGGGCCGAGGACCGCCTGTTTCAGGCGCTGGAGCAGGACGATCCCGAGGCCCTGCGCCCCGCGTTGCACGCCTTTTTCGCCTCGATTCCCCACGACTGGTATCGGCGCAACGACCTAGCCGGCTACGAAGGCTACTGGGCCTCGCTGGTCTACTGCCTGTTCGCCGCGCTGGGGGTGGAGACCCGCGCGGAAGAACCCAGCAACCACGGGCAAGTGGATCTGGTGATTGAATACCAGGGCCGGGTGTGGCTGCTGGAATTCAAGCTGGCGGACGCGGACGGCGGCGAGGGGGCGCTGGCGCAAATCAAGGCGCGGGGCTATCACCAGCGCTATGCCGGGCGACCGGTGACGTTGATCGGGATGGACTTCAGCCGCGATCAGCGCAACCTGGCCGGCTTCGCCTGGGAGCGGGGCTGAGCGCTGACCACAATATTTTTGTCACATGTTCTTGAAAAAATGTCTCCTGTTTTCTACAGTCAAAGAGTTGCATGTTCGTTATGCCACATTCAAGCTGTATCTATAATGACAGGAGAAATTCCCATGTTTCGCCGTCCATTACCCCCCCCTAAACTCATCATCGGCGCACTGTTTGGAATGCTGTTCACAATCAGTATTCAAGCGGCGCCTGTTTCGTTCACACCTTATTTCTTCCGTACCAACATCATGCATTCCGATGGAAACACGGAAGACTTGCTTCTGATAGGCGCTCAGAGCGTGACTCCTATGCAGAACACAAGCGCCACGGCCACGCAAGGCGCAACGAACGTAGCCTTGACAACTTTTGGAGTCACCGACCTCGCCGTAGGGTTGCCCTACAATCCAAGTCAGGTAGGTTCCTGGACCATCACCGCGATTAATGGACCCGATACCACGACGCACGTCACCAATGATGTGGCCGGAGTGCAAGCCTTGCCAGTTGTCAGCACTATCAATCTGTCCGGTAGCCTGCTGGCGCCTGCATTGACTTGGGTATTGCCGGTAACGAACGTACCTTACACCCGCATTCGGGTGAGAATCCAAGCAGGAGAAGCCATAGTCTTTACCTCCAGTTTCTTGCCGGTCAATACCACGACTTACACCCTGCCAAGCGGTGTGTTGCAACTGGATCGAGATTACATACTGCGCGTCATGCTGGAAGAGGGGCGAAACGGTAATTTAGTCAATCGTTCCGATGCCCGTGTTACATACACGACCTTGGCTAACCTGCTGGCCGGCCTCACCAGTGATGGCCAAATTTACTACACCCCCGATCTAAACACATGGGTCAACATTCCCGGGCAACTCGCCCAGCTTCAGGTCGGTCACTTCAACGGCGACGGTCAGGCTGACCTGGCCGGTCTGGCGAGCAACGGCTCGATTTGGTACACCACCAACCTCAGCACCTGGACCCAAGTTCCTGGCGGACTCGCCCAACTGCGGGCCGGCGATTTCAACGGCGACGGCCACGCCGACCTGGCCGGCCTGGCCGGCGACGGCTCGGTCTGGTACACCACCGACCTGATCGCCTGGACCAACATTCCAGGCCAACTCGCCCAACTGCGGGTCGGCGATTTCAACGGCGACGGCCACGCCGATTTGGCCGGCCTGGCGAGCAACGGCTCGATTTGGTACACCACCAACTTCAGCACCTGGACCCAAGTTCCTGGCGGACTCGCCCAACTGCGGGTCGGCGACTTCAACGGCGACGGCCACGCCGATTTGGCCGGCCTGGCCAGCAACGGCAGCATCTGGTACGCCACCGACTTGGCAACCTGGACC
>JBATNZ010000246.1:0-5061 GCA_049290615.1 Candidatus Contendibacter sp. | reverse complement strand
GGCACGACCACCGCGACGCTGGCCTCCGCAAGCGCCGTGGACGCCACCTCCAAGCCGGCGACCGTGCCCCATTCCCGCTGGATGACGGCGGTGATCTCCCCCATGGGCGTCGTGGGTTCGAGGGATTCGAGCCTTTGCAAGTTCTCGCGCAGTTCGGGCGCCAGGCGCCGATCGCGCGCCACAACCTGCCCCAGCTTGTGTAAGGTCGGGCATTGGCGGAGCAGGGCGACCAGTCGGCGCGAGGGACTGGTCGCCCGAGGCAGTTTCAATTGCTCGGCGAGGATGCGCGCCAGCCGCGGCGGCGCCAGCCGCTCCAGAAAGAACAGCAAGCCATCGGCCAGCAAGGGACGATAGGCGGCATGGGCCTCGGGCACGAGTTGCGCGATCCGCAGCGCCTCGGCCAGCACGCTTCTGTCCGGCGTGCGGCTCGTGTTTGGCATCAATCTACTCCGGCCAGAATCGGCCCCGATCCAGCGGCCCGGTCGCGGCCAGCAGCGTCCGCACCACGGGGTTTCTCGACGAACTGTACTGCTACTTTGTCAGATTCATATATTTGATTATTATCAATAAATGAAGATAATCCAACCTGGATCAAAAGACAAGGCTTGATGAGGTAGCGCATGAATGGTACAGCCGGAAGCGTTAAAAAAACTCGGCGGCTGACACCGGGGTGGGGTTACTGGCCGGGATTGGTCAGCGGTTCCTGAACGCCTGCGATCGCTTCGGCGGTCACTTCCGCCAGCGCACGCGGACCGTCGAGACCTCGGTTCGACACGACGTGCGCGGCTTGCTCCAGGCGGAACCCAGGAATATGGAACGGATGGAAGAGGCGATTCCCGAGGCGGATCATCAAGCCTTGCACCACCTGCTGAGGGAGATAGAACGAGCTTAGCATCCAGTAATCGGGCGCCGGGGCGGTTCGGAGATAATCGGTCTGTTGGGTGATACGAACGCATAGCGAGCCTCCTGAACGAACTAAAGAGAGCAACCAGAAAATTCTGAACAGAGATATGCCAAAAATCCATGGATGGAATGCATCTAACATTATAGCAAATATACTATTATTAACTTATGGACCGTCCGACCCGGACGATTTCATGGATCAAGGCGGCGCGGAAGGCGTTTGACGAATTTTCGCTGGAAGCGCGGGAGCGGATCGCCGACGCCCTGGTGGTGGCCGCGCGGGGCGAAAAGGCGAGTATCGCCAAGCCGATGCGGGGGCTGGGTTCGAGGGTGTTCGAGATCGCCCTGCCTGATCAGGGCTAGGCATACCGGACCGTCTACGCGGTTCAGATGGATGAAGACGTGTGGGTGATCCATGCCTTCCAGAAGAAAGCCACCCAAGGGATTAAAACGCCGCAACGGGAGATCGATGTCATTCGGGATCGGATCACGCGACTGAAGGAGAGGCTGACATGAGCGACGAACTGGACCTCATCCGGGGCGGCGGCAACGTCTACCGCGATCTGGGTTGGCCCGACGCCGAAGCCCGGCGGATGCGGGCGGAACTGGCGGCGGAAATCATCCGGGAGTTGCGGGAGCGGCGGCTGTCGCAGCGGAAGGCCGCCGAAATCACCGGACTGGCGCAGCCGGATATTTCCCGGATCAAGAACGCCGATCTCAAGGGATTCACCATCGACCGGCTGGTGACGGTGCTGAACCGTCTCAACCAGCATGTTGAAATCCGGGTGACTCCAGCCGCACGGGTGGCCATCCCGCCGGTGTTGAGGGCGGAGAGTGGTTCTACCCCGTCTCCGTTCACGGACCGCTTGACCGGCTAAGGCATGGCCGACCTCGTCGACAACCCCGTCATCAATTCCCCGTTCGCGGAGCCGCAGCGGCACTTCCGCTTTGACGATAACATCATCACCGATAATATCGTGCCAAGCCTGTGCCAGAGCACCGACTTGGCAATCGGATAAGAAGATAAGAAAACGTCGCTTCCTTATCCGACTCCCTTAATCAAACCATTTCCCAGGACACCACAGCGACATGCGGTACGGCGCGGAGATCACGGCAGGCGCTCTTAAACTGTCTGAAAGCCGGGTGATAGCGGGGTTGTTCCTTCGAGGTGCCTCCGCCGAGGAATGGCGTAAGGCGGTCTACCACGACAACCTCCTCCTGGCCCGCAGCCCCAGGACCGCCCAGCGCCTCGCCGTCCTGATCCGGGGTCGCCTCTCGCTCGTCGAGGCGCCGCTCTGGACACTGATCCGGGACGGCTCGGTGAAGGAAGCCACGCACGCCTGCCTGGCGGCGGCGGTCAAGGCCAGCCCGCTGCTCGGCGATTTCCTGGATCTGGTAGTACGGGACGCCTATCGAACCTTCAAGGAAACGCTCTCGCAGTCGCTTTGGACCGATTACATCGAGGATTGCCGGGGCCGCGATCCCGCCATGCCGTCGTGGCGGGAAACCACCATCAACCGGCTCCGGTCATCCGTGTACACGATTCTGGCCGAAGCCGGTTATATCGACCACACCCAAACCCGCAAACTCCAGGTGGTCCACATCGTCGAGCCGGTATTGAGGTATCTCGAACAGCAGGACGAATGCTACGTCCTGCGTTGCCTCCAGGTGGCGCCATGAGCGATGCCCTCAACGAACGGCTGAACCAGATTCTGCCCAGGATCATCTCGGATGACTTTCTGAGCGGCAGCGGTATCGGCAACGAAATCGCCTTCTACCTCTTCGATTACCCGCCCGAAGACGAACTGCGGGTTCGGGACTACCTGCGCACATTGCTGGACCATCTCCCCAAGCAAAGACCCGGCCTGCGGGTCCAGCACGTCAACCTGTTCGACTTCGTGCTGGATTACCTCAAGAGCCGCAAACTGCTCGAAAAAGCGATCCGGATGCAGCGGGACCAAGGCGACGAGGCGCTGAAGAAGGCGCTCGCTGGACCGCTCCACGAATCCAAGCTGGGCACCCTGTTCGCTGAGGTCGCCCAGCCGGATCAACACGATTTGGTCATCGTGTCCGGCGTCGGGAGCGTCTGGCCGCTGCTACGGTCCCACTCGCTGCTCAACAACCTGCACGCTGTGATGGGCCAAACGCCGCTGGTGATGTTTTACCCAGGACGGTACGACGGGCAGTCGCTGCGGTTGTTCGGGAAGCTGAAAAATAACAACTACTACCGGGCCTTCAAGCTCGTGCCCTAGAGAATTTTTAGCCACGGAAGGACACAGAAAGGCACGGAAGACACCGAAAAATAAATAAATTTTTGTATTTTTCCGTGTTTTTCCGTGTCCTTCCGTGGCCTGTTTTTTATTTATATTGAGACGAATATGCTGATCAAAAATCTGTTTGAGCGGGACATCTTTCGGCCCATCAACGGCGTCGTGAAGGCCGATCAGTTGGACGATGCCTCCGTCTGGCAGGAGTTGGATGAGTTCGTCATCACCCGGGAACTCGATCAACACGTCCGCAAGTTCATCGACTGGTATCTGGAAGCCGTGGAGCAGGGCAAGCATCCCGATCCGACCGGTAAGATGGGGATCTGGATTTCGGGATTTTTTGGTTCTGGGAAGTCGCATCTGCTGAAGGTCCTTTCGTACCTGCTCCGCAACGGCTGGCACACCCAGCATGGGCAGACCCGCCGGGCGGTGGACTTCTTCGCGGACAAGGTGCGGGACGCGCTGTTCTTTGCGGACATTCAGCGGGCGGTAGCCACCCCTACCGATGTCATTCTCTTCAACATTGACAGCAAAGCCGACCACGGCAGCGGCAAGGGCCGTGATCTGATCCTGCGGGTGTTCCTGCGGGTCTTGAACGAACTGCAAGGCTACAGCGGCGATCATCCGCATCTCGCCCACATGGAGCGCTACCTGGACGCCAAGGGCCAGCTCGCGGCGTTCCATTCGGCCTACCAGAAGCACACCGGCCAACCGTGGATTGCGGAGCGGGACGCTTATCAGTTCAACCGCGATGAGGTGGTCAAGGCGCTCAGCGAAACCATCGGGCAAAGTGAGTCCGCCGCCGAGAAATGGATCGATGGGGCTGAAGACCACTTCGCTCTGTCGGTCGAGAACTTCTGCCAGTGGGTCCAGGCGTACCTGGATGCGAAAGGCCCGCAGCACCGCCTTGTGTTTCTGGTGGATGAGGTTGGGCAGTTTATCGGTCGGGATTCCCACCTGATGCTCAATCTGCAAACGATCATCGAGGAACTGGGAACCCTCTGTCGTCGCCGGGCCTGGGTGGTGGTCACCTCCCAGGAAGACATGGACACCGTGCTGGGCGATATGGGCAGGACCCGGCAGCAGGACTTCTCGAAGATTCAGGGCCGGTTCTTCCCCCGGTTGTCGCTCTCCAGCGCCAACGTCGATGAAGTCATCCAGTCCCGGCTGCTGGACAAAAAAACCGAGGTGAAAGGCGAACTGGCGGAGGTGTTCAGGCAGCGGGGCGACATCCTCAAGAACCAGCTCACGTTCAAGAACTGCGGCATGACCTTCCGCCCGTTCAAGGACGGCGAGGATTTCGTCAAGAACTACCCGTTCGCGCCCTATCAGTTCCAGTTGATCCAGAAAATCTTCGAGGCGATTCGCAAGGCTGGGGCCACCGGGATGCACTTGGCGCGGGGCGAACGGTCGATGCTCGATGCCTTCCAGGCGGCGGCCAAGACTGTGTCAGGCCACGACATCGGCGTCCTGGCACCGCTCTACGACTTCTACCCGTCCATCGAAAGCTTCCTGGATACGACGGTCAAGAAGACCATCGATCAGGCGGAAACCAACCCCAGCCTCGAACCGTTCGACATCCGCCTGCTGCAGGTGCTGTTCCTGATCCGGTATGTGGACGAGATGAAGGGGAACGTGGATAACCTCGTGACCCTGTGCCTCGATCAGATCGACGGGGACCGGCTGGCGTTGCGCCACCGCATTGAAGAGAGCCTGGGGCGTCTGGAAAAAGAAACGCTGATCAGCCGCAGCGGGGAACACTATTTTAGGACTTACGCATTGACAGGAGGTTGAAATTGTGGATTCAGGTGCTCCAAGTTAGGGGTGAACGTTTGGATGAATGCAGCAATGATCGGATTAAACAACTCACGCTTTAAGCGATAGCAATTAC
>JBATNZ010000245.1:0-8837 GCA_049290615.1 Candidatus Contendibacter sp. | reverse complement strand
GTGCGTCAGTCGCTCGGCCTGTTCGTCAACCCCTTGATGCTGTCGACCGGTCTGGAAATCGCCACGATCAGTCTGGCCCTCGCCGTCGGTCAGTTCACCTGGGGAGCGGTTCAGCCGATTACCGGCGGTCTCGCCGACCGTTTTGGCCCGCGCGCGGTCTTGATCGGCGGCTTGGTGGTGATGGCCATCGGTAGCGCCATGACGCCGTTCATGACGTCGGGATTTGGCCTGGTGGTCTCGCTCGGTCTGTTGTCGGCCATGGGGTCGGGGGCCGGGAGTTTTTCCGTCCTGATCGGCGCGGCCGCCCGGCGCTTGCCGGCCGTGGCGCATGGTTCGGCGGCCGGAGTCATCAACGCCGGCGGTTCGTTCGGTCAATTCGTGTTTGCGCCGATCCTGCAAAAACTGATTCAGACCATCGGTTGGATGGGGACGATGTGGACGATGGCGCTGGTGACGTTGGCGGCGTTGCCGCTGGTCGGCCAATTGACGAAGCAGGCGGAAGCCCCGGTCAAACACGGCGGGGCGGATTCGGGGGTGCTGCGGGCGGTCGGCGATTCCTTGAAGAATCCCAGTTACCTGCTCCTCCATGCCGGCTTTTTTACCTGCGGGTTTCACATCGCCTTTCTGGTCACGCATCTGCCGGGTGAGGTCAATCTGTGCGGCTTGCCGCCCTCCGTCGCCAGTTGGTCGCTCGCCATCATCGGTCTCGCCAACATTTTCGGGAGTCTTTACGCCGGTTCCTGTGTCTCCAGGTATCGCAGCAAATACGTCCTGGCGGTCATGTACGGCTCGCGCGCCTTGCTGATCGCCGGGTATTTGCTGATGCCGCGGACGCCGCTCACCTACTATCTGTTCGCGGCGGGTCTGGGCTTCACTTGGCTGGCGACGGTGCCGCCGACCGCCGCCATCGTCGGCAAGCTGTTCGGAGTCCGTTATCTGGCGACCCTGTTCGGCATGACCTTGCTTTCGCACCAGATTGGCGGTTTCTTTGGCGCTTATCTGGGCGGTTTGACCATCACCCGGTTCGGCGACTATGGCTGGATGTGGTACGCCGACATGACCTTGGCCGCGCTGGCCGCGCTGGTGAATTTGCCGATCCGGGAGGCGCCGGTCGTCAGGTCGCTGGCGTCGGTGTAATCATTACGAGGCGTTTTTATACAGCCTCTGAAGCTTGCGCGCGATCACCGGCACCGCCTGATAAAACGCCAGCGCGTCCTCGACCGTCATGTCCAGCACTTCGTGGATGTTGCGGCCCTTGTATCTTAAATCAGGCGTTGATGGCGGTGCTACAATGGAAAGGTAATCGAAACCCAGATCAGGGAACGCCCCGATGGGATCAATACCTTCGCTGTCAAAATCGGAGGCGCCCCTACGACATGAAACGCCCCTCCCGAACAACCCGCAAACAATCCGACCGCTCGGACGACTTTGATTCACCGTGGAAGACCTTGCTGGAACGCTACTTTCCCGCCTTTATCACTTGGTTCTTTCCGTCCATCGCTGCCGAGATCGCCTGGGAACGCGACTACGTGTTCCTGGACAAGGAGTTGCAGAAGATCAGCCGCCGCGCCAAGGAAAAGCGCCGCTATGCCGACAAACTGGTCAAAGTCTGGCAGCGCGATGGTCAGGAAATGTGGGTGCTGGTGCATGTCGAAATTCAGGCCGGGCATGAAACCGACTTTGCCGAGCGGATGTTCATCTACTACTACCGGCTGTTTGACCGCTACCGTCTACCGTTGACCAGTCTGGTGGTGTTGGCCGACGACCGACCCAAGTGGCGGCCCGATCACTACGAACGTCGGTTGTGGGGGTGCGAGCTAACACTGCGGTTTCCAATGGTCAAACTGCTGGACTATCAAGGCCGGTTGACGGAACTGGAGACCGACCCCAATCCCTTTGCTCTGGCGACGGCGGCGCATCTGCTGGCGCAGGCGACCCGGCAGGACCCGCAACAGCGGCTGGCTGGCAAACTGGCCCTGACCCGGCGGCTCTACCAGCGTGGTTGGACCAAACAGGAAGTTCTGGACCTTTACGAGTTCATCGACTGGCTGCTGGCCCTGCCCGAGGCCTTGGAAGACGCTTTTCTCGATGAGATTCATGACTTGGAGGAGAGTACGAACATGCGGTACATCAGCAGCGCCGAACGTATCGGTGTGAAGCGCGGAGAGCAACAAATCCTACGCCGGCAATTGCGGCGACGTTTTGGCGATCCACCTGCCTGGGTCGAAACCAAGCTCCAGGAAGGAACGCCTCCACAGTTGGAACAATGGGCTGACCAACTGCTGGATGCTGATACCCTGGAGGCCGTCTTCAAGGAATAGGCTCATGCGGTACATCAGCAGCGCCGAACACATTGGCCTTCGCCAGCTACAATGTATTGATAACGATCCATAGTGCCCAATGACAGAGCGCCTTCGCGGTAGCGCACGATGAGTTTCATTATCGCCAGCACCTTCGTCGACAGCCTGACCCGACTCGCCAAATGGAATGCAAAGGTGATGATTTTCTTTGCCGCACCGATCCGTTTACGAGCTATCGGATACATTCGGTTCGGAATTTCTTAAGGCTTCCAAGGCTTCCGCATCGGCCAGGTCCTTTGTTCTACCCGTCGTTCTCTTGTTGCGAATAAGATCGTCGAGCGAGGGTATATGGACTTCGATTCCCTCGATATCCACAGTCAATGATCGTGCAAACGTCTCCTCGAAATGGAGGCCGGATGCCGTTGTTAGAATATCAATGCGTCTCGGAGCAACCCCGATCTGGAAAATGGTTCCATCCGCTTGCAGATCTGCCGCAGTGATATCGTGCAATGGAGCACCGAAACGCTGCAATGCACGCAGTACGGCATCGGCATTGCGTGGCGATGGCATGACCCAGATGTCAATGTCCATCGTAGCGCGGAGATAACCGTAGGCCGCCAGCGCATAAGCGCCTACGAGCAGAAACTTAGCCTTCTCTTCGACTAAGGCTTGTAACATGTCTTTGTAGTCTTCGTTCAGCATCGTAGCGTTTGCTCAAGGAAGCGAGTTCACGGGTCAACGGCCAGACGAGACCGATCCGTTCCGCCGGAGACCCCGGCGTTAAATCCTCGTTTTTGCGGTCCGACATCCGGAATTTTGCGGTTCGTATTCTGTTCATGGGCTGTGCTCCCTCAAAAATCCGCTGATTGTCCTACCGCCCCAGTCTATCCGACCGGTGATCGCTGATTGGCTACCGCCCCAGCACCGGCGCCAAAAACCGCCCGGTATGGCTGTGAGGATGCGCCGCGATCTGCTCCGGCGTGCCGACCGCCACCACCTCCCCTCCCCCACCACCACCTTCCGGCCCCAGGTCGATGATCCAGTCAGCGGTCTTGATCACGTCCAGGTTGTGTTCGATCACGACTATCGTATTGCCCCGGTCCCGCAATTCGTGCAGCACCTTCAGCAACTGCTCGATGTCGTGGAAATGCAGGCCAGTGGTCGGTTCGTCGAGGATGTACAGCGTTTGGCCGGTGTCGCGCTTGGATAGCTCGCGGGCCAGCTTCACTCGCTGCGCCTCGCCGCCGGATAGCGTAGTGGCGTTCTGGCCCAGCCGGATGTAGCTCAGCCCCACGTCGGTCAGGGTCTGAAGCTTGCGCGCGATCACCGGCACCGCCTGATAGAACGCCAGCGCGTCCTCGACCGTCATGTCCAGCACTTCGTGAATGTTGCGGCCTTTATAGCGGATGTCCAGCGTCTCCCGGTTGTAGCGCTGGCTCTTGCACTGGTCGCAGGGCACGTAGATATCGGGCAGAAAATGCATCGCCACCTGAATCACCCCGTCGCCCTGACAGGCTTCGCAGCGCCCGCCCTTGACGTTGAAGCTGAATCGGCCCGGTTGATAACCGCGCGACCGCGATTCGGGCACGCCGGCGAACAGCTCCCGAATCGGGGTAAATAGACCGGTATAGGTCGCCGGATTGGAGCGCGGCGTGCGACCGATGGGACTCTGGTCGATGTTCACCACCTTGTCCAACTGCTCCAGGCCCCGCAAATCCTGGCACGGCGCGGGCGATTCGTTGGCGTTGTTCAGGTCGCGGGCGGCGTAGCGATACAGGGTGTCGTTGATCAACGTGGACTTGCCGGAACCGGAGACTCCGGTGATGCAGGTTAGAAGCCCCAGCGGAATGTCCACCGAAAGGTGTTTGAGATTGTTGCCGCTCGCGCCGACGATGCGTAACTGTTTCTTCGGATCGGGCGGGGTACGCCGGGCCAGCAACGCGATCTTCCGCTGGCCGCCGAGATAGGCGCCGGTTAAGGATTCGGGATGGGCCATGATGTCCGCCGGCGTGCCTTGCGCCACCACCCGCCCGCCATGCACGCCCGCGCCCGGCCCCATGTCCACCACGTGATCGGCGGTGCGGATCGCCTCTTCATCGTGCTCGACCACGATCACCGTGTTGCCGAGATCGCGCAGCCGCAACAGGCTGGCCAGCAACCGGGCGTTGTCGCGCTGGTGCAGGCCGATGGACGGCTCGTCCAGCACATACATCACCCCCACCAGCCCCGCGCCGATTTGCGACGCCAGCCGGATGCGCTGGGCTTCGCCGCCCGACAGGGTGTCGGCGCTGCGTTCCAAGCTCAGGTAGTCCAGCCCGACGTTGACCAGGAAGTTCAACCGCTCGCTGATTTCCTTGACGATCTTGACGGCGATCTCGCCGCGCCGGCCCGGTAAACTCAGTTGTTCGAAGAACTCGCGGGCCGCGCCGATGGGCAGCGCGACGATCTCCGGCACGCTCTGGCCGGCGACGAACACATGGCGGGCGGATCGGGTCAGCCGCGCGCCCCGGCAGGACGGACAGGGTTGGCTGCTCAGATATTTCGCCAGGTCGTCGCGCACCAGGTTGGAATCGGTTTCCCGGTAGCGCCGCTCCATGTTGGGAATCACGCCCTCGAACGAATGCCGGCGATGGTGGATTTCGCCACGACTGTTGGCATACTCGAAGTCGATAGTTTCGCCGCCGCTGCCGTGGAGCACCAACGTGCGGATGCGTTCCGGCAACTCCTGGAACGGCGTATCCACCTCGAAGCCGTAATGCCGCGCCAAGGACTTGACGAGCTGGAAGTAATAGAAATTGTCGCGGTCCCAGCCGCGCACCGCCCCGCGCGCCAGACTCAGATGCGGATGCGTCACCACCCGCTCGGCATCGAAAAACTGCTTGACCCCCAGGCCGTCGCACTCCGGGCAAGCGCCGACCGGATTGTTGAAGGAGAACAGGCGCGGTTCCAGTTCGCTCAGGCTGTAACCGCACAGCGGACAGGCATAGCCGGCGGAAAACAGCAGTTCGGCCCGTTCCGGCGGGTCCAGCAACGCCACCCGCGCGATCCCCTCTCCCAATCGCAACGCAGTCTCGAACGATTCGGCCAGCCGCAGGCCGAGATCGTCGCGCACCTTGAAGCGATCCACCACCACTTCGATGGTGTGCTTGCGGCGCAGATCCAGCAGCGGCGGGCTGTCCAGCTCCACCACCTCGCCGTCGATCCGGGCGCGCACGAAACCTTGGGCGCGCAACTCCTGCAACAGCTTGACGTGTTCGCCCTTGCGTTCCTTGACCACCGGCGCCAGCAGCATCAGCCGCTCGCCTTCCGGCAGCGCCAGCACCTGATCGACCATCTGGCCGACGGTCTGGGCGTCCAGATCGATGCCGTGATCCGGACAGCGCGGAATCCCGGCCCGGGCGTACAGCAGTCGCAGGTAGTCGTAAATCTCGGTGATCGTCCCCACCGTGGAGCGGGGGTTGTGCGAGGTGGATTTCTGCTCGATGGAGATCGCCGGCGACAGCCCCTCGATGTGATCCACATCGGGTTTTTCCATCAGCGACAGGAATTGCCGGGCGTAGGCCGATAGCGATTCGACGTAGCGGCGCTGGCCCTCGGCGTAGAGCGTGTCGAACGCCAGCGAGGACTTGCCCGAGCCGGACAGGCCGGTGATGACGATCAGCCGGTCGCGGGGCAGATCGAGATCGATATTCTGGAGATTGTGGGTGCGGGCGCCGCGTATCTTGAGAATGTCCATGCGCGAAAGGGGCGAGGGTAGTTGAGGTATGAATATGTGTTGACTATCACCATTATTGCTTCATTCAATGGGAAACTGTGTATTCCGCGCGCTAGAATGAAGTTGACCCTATCTTTCAAAGGGTCTTGTAGACGGGTATTTCGCGCGCCGTCATGAGTGGCGCGGATAACATCAAAGAGAGGAATCAACCCATGCAGCTCAAAAGTTCCAAGACCGAAGAAAATCTGAAAGCGGCCTTCGCCGGCGAATCGCAGGCCAACCGCCGTTATCTGTATTTCGCCAACAAGGCGGACGTCGAGGGGCAGAACGACGTCTCGGCCCTGTTCCGTTCGACGGCGGAAGGTGAAACCGGCCACGCTCACGGCCACCTGGACTATCTGGCCCAAGTGGGCGATCCGGCCACCGGCCTGCCGATTGGCTCTTCGCGCAACAACCTGAAGGCGGCGGTCGCGGGCGAGACCCACGAATACACCGACATGTACCCCGGCATGGCCAAGACCGCTCGCAGCGAAGGCTTCGACGAAATCGCGGACTGGTTCGAGACGCTAGCCAAGGCCGAGCGCTCGCACGCCAACCGCTTCCAGAAAGCCCTGGACGCGCTGGTCGACTGAGGATGCATGGGGCGGGCCGCGCGCCCGCCCGCATCCCAAACCTCCATCTTTAAAGAGAGGTCACCATGAGCGTTCGCGAAGGCAGTCTGGAACCGCCGAAACGGCATCCCATCGACTGGAAGAACCCCGATTTTTACAACGAAGGCTCGCTGTCCGCCGAACTGGAGCGGGTCTTCGACATCTGCCACGGCTGCCGGCGCTGCATCAGCCTGTGCAATGCCTTCCCCAAGCTGTTCGACCTGGTGGACGAAAGCGCGACCGGCGAGGTGGACGGCATCCCGAAAGCGAAGTACGGGGAGGTGGTGGACCAGTGCTATCTCTGCGACGTGTGCTTCATGACCAAGTGCCCTTACGTGCCGCCGCACGCCTGGAACCTGGATTTCCCGCATCTGATGCTGCGGGCCAAGGCGGTCAAGTTCAAAAAGGGCGAGGTAACCTTCCGGGATAAACTGCTCACCAGCACCGACGCCCTGGGTAAGCTGCTGGCGATTCCGGTGGTGGCGCAAACCGTCAACGCCACCAACAAAAACAAAACCATGCGCGGCGTACTGGACAAGGTGCTGAAAGTCCACAGGGACCGCCAGCTTCCCGACTTCGCGCCGAAGCGCTTCCGCGCCAGCGCCCAGGCCGATGGCCATTTTCCGGTGTGCGCCGGCCAGCGCACTCCCGGCAAGGTCGCTATTTTCTCCACCTGCTACATCAACTACAACGAGCCGGGCATCGGTCACGACCTGCTCAAGATTCTCGCCCACAACGAAGTTCCGACGATCCTGGTCGAAAAGGAAGCCTGCTGCGGGATGCCAAAGCTGGAACTCGGCGATCTGGAATCGGTAAACCGGCTGAAAGAAGCCAACATCCCGGTGCTGGCGAAACTGGCGCGCGACGGCTATGCGATCCTGACCGCCATCCCCTCCTGCACCCTGATGTTCAAGCAGGAACTGCCGCTGATGTATCCGGACGACGCCGACGTGCAAGCGGTGGCCGGGGCGATGTTCGACCCCTTCGAATATTTGGCGTTGCGCAACAAGGACGGCTTGCTCAAGACCGATTTCAAGCAGTCGCTCGGCACGGTTTCGTACCATATTCCCTGCCATCTCCGGGTGCAGAACATGGGGCAAAAAACCCGCGAGTTGCTGCAAATGGTCCCGAACACCACCGTCAACACCGTCGAACGCTGCGCCGGCCACGACGGCACCTGGGGCGTGAAGAGCGAGTATTTCGAGACCTCCATGAAGATCGGCCGTCCGGTGTTCAAGCAGATGGCCTCGGTGAATCCCGATTACGTCAGTTCGGACTGCGCCATCGCCGGTCGTCATATCTGTCAGGGCATGGGCGAGACCTCGGCCCAGAAGCAGCATCCGATTTCCCTGATCCGGATCGCCTACGGGCTTTAGCCGAAGGAGAATCTGCCATGCCACCCATCACCCGGGACAGCCTGATGTCGTTGGAGCAGTACGCGCGGGAACGTCCGGCGTTCCGGGCGCGGGTGCTCGCCCACAAGCAGAATCGCAGCCTGGCGCTGGGCGATCATCTGACCCTGATGTTCGAGGATGAGCTGACCCTCCGTTATCAGATTCAGGAAATGCTGCGGATCGAAAAGATTTTCGAGGAAGACGGCATCAATGGCGAACTGGAAGCCTACAACCCACTGGTGCCGGACGGGAGCAACTTCAAGGCGACCCTGCTGATCGAGTACCCGGAGGTCGAGGAGCGGCGGCGGATGCTGGCCCGCCTGAAGGGCATCGAGGATCGAATCTGGGTACGGGTCGAGGGCTGCGAACCGGTCTGGGCCATCGCCGACGAGGATATGGAACGGGAGAACGACGAGAAGACCAGCGCCGTGCATTTCCTGCGCTTCGAACTCACGCCCGCGATGAAGGACCGGCTGAAGCAGGGCGCGGCGCTGGCCATCGGCGCCGACCATGCGGATTATGCCGCCGAAGTGCCGACGGTATCTGGAAACCTGCGCCAGTCGCTACTGGCGGATTTGAGCTAAAAAGCCATGGAGCCGGCTTCCAGGCGGCTTGATGGATTAAAAGCCGGCTGGAAGCCGGCTCTACTGTTGTAGGACTTACGCATTGACAGGAGGTTGAAATTGTGGATTCAGGTGCTCCAAGTTAGGGGTGAACGTTTGGATGAATGCAGCAATGATCGGATTAAACAACTCACGCTTTAAGCGATAGCAATTAC
>JBATNZ010000244.1:0-5407 GCA_049290615.1 Candidatus Contendibacter sp. | reverse complement strand
AGGTGGCCGCCTGGGAACAGGCGCGCAATGCCGACCCCAGGCCAGTCAATTGGCGATTCACTACCCCCGATGCCCGCATCAAACTCAAGCGCCTCTATCCATCAATTGAGAACGGTTGAACCACTAGAAGGGTACGGCACGGTGGCCCTGCTGCGCTCGCTGGCAGTCGCGCCGGACGGGCAAGGACAGGGCCTGGGCTCCGCGTTGCTGACCCACGCCGAACAGGCCGCCCGCCAGCGGGGCGTACAGGCCCTGTACCTGCTCACCACCACCGCCGAGGCTTTCTTCGTCCAACGCGGCTACGTCCGCATCCCGCGCGAGGCCGCGCCGCCAATTCTGCGCCAGACCGCCGAATTCGCCGCCCTGTGCCCGGCGAGCGCGGTCTGCCTGACCAGGGCGCTAGCGCCGCTGGAAGCGCCGCCCACATAACCGGACGCCCCACCCACCCGCGCGGCTTGCTCGGCCTAACGGGCATGGAACCGGTTGGCGCGCAACTGCGGAAGGCCTGCTCGCCAGCGACCACGATCCCCTCAATCACCGCCCTCTGCGCGTCAGGCGCTCGACTACGGCGCTCGACGCGCGTCATAGCCAAGCTAAGGTGGGGGCCATCCGGGGAACTATCGGGGTACGGCGGGTCGTCGTCGTCGGTTCGCCGGACCAGAACGAACCATGCTCACACCCTGTGCCTTCCCGCCGGCTGCATCCGCCTGACCATGGCCCGGAGCAGGGGCCGGACGCGGTCGGTCTCGATACCCGTGCGGTAGTTGGATTTTGCTTGCCCCGAAAAATCATCGGTTACTTCGTCAGTCCTGCGTCCAGCCTTTGGGCGAGCGCCAGGAGATCGGCAGGCGCCACCGATTCCCGTTGCGCCAGCGCCTGCAACCCCGTCCGGGCCTCCTGGCGCCATTCCGCCTCCAAATGCGCGGCGGCGGCCCGCTCGCCCAGCAGTAACAGGAGCAGGGGTTCGTCCACAGCATCGCCGACCCGGTGATCTTCGCTCATCCTCGATTTCCTCCAGAGTGACCTTAACCCGCATCGCCGGGCGCCAGCGGCGTCGCCGACCGGGCGACCACCATCACGCTGAGGTCGCCGAGCCGAGCCAGATAGACATACCCCACCTCGGGCAGATGCACCACCCACAGCGCCGACCCCGTGGCCACACCGGGCACGGTCGCCGTCGTGGCCCGGGGCGTGAGACCCAGCGAGTGGAAAGATTGCAGGGGCGCGATAAACCCGATCCGCAGCGCCTGGATAAACCGCTGGTAGGGCGTCAGGGGATTGTTCCGGCGGAGGTCATCCAACAATTGGCGCTGCACGTCGCCGAGAATCGTATTGAACACCCGACAGGCCGCGCCGACCAGGTCGTTGAGGTCCAACGAGGCGATGGCATCAATCAGCTTTTTGATCTCCTCCAGGGTTTGCGCGGGATCGAAGCCCAGCAAGTCCCGAATATCGAAGGTGATCAGGCTGACGGTGCAGGCCCCGCCGTAGCCGTCGCGTTGCGGGTTCTTGACGGCGATGAGCGGATCGGTGTCCGGATAATCCATCTGGCGGTTGACGATGCCGCGGGTGGCCTGGCTCCCCGCCACCGCCGCCTCCTTGAGCAGCACGTCGAGATTGGGATCGCAGGGCTCGGTGGCGGCGTTAAACGCATAGCCGCCGTTGATGTAGTCATACGGCGCGGGATTGGTGAAGATCGCCTGGCCGGTGGCCGGATCGTAGCTCAGTTGACCGCCGGCCTCGATGGTGTCCAGCGTGGCCTGATTGACGCAGAGCGTGGCGTCGATGCGAATCGGCGCTTCCGGCGGACATTCCGCGATGGGCTCGGGCGAGACCCCGATTACCGGTTCCTCCGCGCGAACGGACCTACCGTCCGGATCGGGCGCGGCGTTACCTGCCACCAACGGCATTGCCTGACCGGCGGTGGTGGCGGCGGCGGGTGCCCACCGCGAGGCCGAGGGAAGGGATAACGCGGGCGAGGCCTCCGGCTGGACTTGGACCGGCCCGCCCCCCACGCCGCTGCCGAGGGGAGGAGCCGCGAAGGTCGGGAGCGCCAGTCCGACCCCGCCCCCGACCACGGCTCTCGCCAGGACCCAGCCGACGAACGAGGGGCGCTTGGAAGGGACCATGCTCGGATCTCCCGGTTCAAGTCATGGATGCGAATGGGTGCGGAAGGACAGTTTATATTATTGCTTATCTATAAATATTAAACAATTTAATGTCGTTAAGCGTCCCTGGCTTGGCCCCTGAGCGGCGGAATGACCCGCCGCTTAGGTCTTGCGCCGGGACCGAGCGCGGCCGGGTTTCGTCGGCGGTGCGGGACTGGCCGGGGTGTCATCCGGCGGCGGCGCACTTTTCTCGCGCCAGGAGTTCTGTTCCCAGAGGTCGATGCCGCGCTGCGCCGCTTCCAGCTCGACCCGTTCCAGCCACCGCCGCAGTCCGGCCGCGCCGTGGGCGCGCAGCACGGCGTCGAACACCAGCATCAACCGGCGGGTTTTCTGGCGGGCGTTGCCGCGCGGCGCGCCCGGCGCCAGCCAGCGAAAGCCGCTGGTGCCCTCGCGGCCGAGCAGCAGACTGAATGCCTTCTTGGCGGACAGCCGCCGCCGCCCCGGCAACTCCAGCGCGTCCGCCAGTTGCTGGTAGGTGGCGTAGACCTCCTCGACCTCGGGATACACCGGCAGGTAACTCTGGGCCGGGAAGGTCAGGATCGACCACACCAGCAGGGCCAGCGCGGGATCGTCCAGCGGGTCGTCGGGCCGCTCGGTGGTGAGTTCGCGCCAGCGCGGCGGCGAGATGCCGAGCGCGGCGGTCAGTTCGGTCAGGTCGAGACCGAGCCACTGCTGCAACAACAACAGATCCCGCCCCAGGATCGGGCGGTCGCCGAGATCGAGGGCCAGGGAAGGGCGGGGTTTCGGGGTGGGATCGGAATTCACGGTGGGGCCGTCGGCTCGGGAGGCGATCAGGGAAAGGACGATCCCCGGCCAATAGGGGGCGCCCGGCGTTTCCCCCTATTTTGCGTTAAAATGATCAATAAACAATGATTCGGATTCCCACCCAATGGGTAACAAACCCCAATCCCGCGCGTTGACCTGCGCTTTCCTCCGCCACGGCGACCCGACCCCCGCCGAACTGCCGCTGCCTGACGCCCCGGTCGGCCATCCCGAGGCGGTCCTGCCGGTGGGCGGCCTGAACGTGCTGTTCGGCCGTTCCGCGCCGCGCGTCGTCAGCCTGGCCATGCGGCGGGCGCTGCAGCAGGGGTATTGGCCTGTCACCGTCGGGCTGGAGCTGGCGTTGCCCCGCGCACTCCAGCGGCCGGTGGACCTCACCGAGTTGGCGGCGGTCTCCACCCTGCTCCTGGACAAAACGCGGGTGACGGTGGCGCTGGCGGCCGCCATCGAGGATCGGCTGGTCGCCTATCTGACCGCCGAGGGCCGGGCGCCAGGACTACGGCGGGCAGCGATCCTGTTCGACGGGGTGGGCGCTTATCCCCACCTGCTCGCCCGGCTGATTCGGGAACCCGATTTCGCCCACCTGCAAGCGATCGGCTACACGGTACCCGGCAGCGGCGGAGGGCCAACCTGCGTGTTGCTGTACCTGCGGGATGTGGCCGCCATCACCCGGATCGACGTCCAGCAGGCCGGGACGGAACCGGTCGCCTTTCGTCTCCCCACCCCGGCCGAACTGGCGGCGCCCGCGACTGGCTACAACCCCTTCCGCGCCTGAGTGCCTCCGAGCCGAACGGGATTCCCTTGCCCACCTGCGTGCCCGTACCCCCGGACCCGGCAGGGGGCGTCAGGGGACGCGACCCGGCGCGGGTGGCCCCCTGCCGGCCAGCAGGCGCTTCAACGACTGAACGATCAAGCGTTGATAACGCCGGTGGTGGCGAGGCGTCCGGCTGTGGTAGTTGCCTACCCCGGTCGCAAGATCCGGCGCCGCGCGCAGTTCCCGCGCCAGGATGGCGGCGCCGACGTGAAGGTTGTAGCAGCCGTGGTCGCGCAAGTCGCGGGTGTTCAAGCCTTCCTGGCGGACCCAGCGGGTATTGACTTGCATCGGCCCGAGATCGTGGCTGCCGTCGCGGTTGCGCCGGGCCAGGCCCGGTCGCCCGCCCTCGGTCTTGAGCACCGCCAGGATCAAGGCTTCCGGCACCCGATGGACGGACGCCGCCTGCTGGACGCATTCGACCGTCACCGGCGACGTCGGACCGGGCGGGGGCAGGTCAGGAAACAGCATGGTTCACTCCTTCGCTCGCCGGCAGCCGGTCGTGGCGCGCGGCGTGTGGGTTGGGTGTTCTTGACTCACTGACATGCTGACTCATCGGCGCACTGACTAACTGACGTATTGACTCACTGACTTACAGACTCACTGACTTACCGATGCATTGACTCACTGCTCGCTGACTCATCCTTTCATCAACTCACCCGATGCACCCTTCGATGGCCCGCCGCACGACCCCATCAAACCGGGGGCGATGGCAAAGCGGAGGGTAGCGAGCGCGCCGGATGGTTCGACGCCGATACCGACGCCGATACCGACGCCAGTGGCGGGAGATGCGCCTCGGCCGGCGCCAGTTCCCGCTCCAGCGTCAGCCCGTCGAATTGGCGCAGGGTTGCCGCGAAATAGAAGGCGATCCCGTCGTAGCCGAGCCGGCGTTCCTGGTACTGTCTGGCGATGGCGTCCGCCCCGGCCGGATCGCGACGGTTCAAACAGGCCTGATAATCCTGGATCAGCGCGACCGACTCCCGATGGACCCGCGCGAGGGTCGCGGCATACAGCCGTCCGCCGACCTGCAAATAGTGCAGCAGGGCAGTGCGGTGGGTGGATACGTCCAGTTCCAGTCGCTGGCGCAGACGGTCGGCCCGTTCGGCGGCGGCACAGGCCAACACCGCGCGGGCATCGACCAGCACCGCCGACCGGTCGCGGTTGAAGTCATGTTCCAGCGCGGCGACCGCGATGCGAGCCAGAGCCCGCGCGTAACCCCATTCCACGTCCAACGCCGCGCTGGCCGACACCCAGTCCCGCCGTTCTTCGGGCGGCCACCGAACGTCGGCCGGTACCGGCGGCGCCAACAGAGCGGCCAGGGTCTCGGGCGCGCGCTGGTGGACCCAGTCGGGATTCCGCTCGATCAGCGCCGCCAGCAGCCGATGTATCTCGTACTGGTGATAGCCCGACAGGACGGCGGTCGCCGGATCGAGGCCGGCATTTCGCAGCAGACGCGCCGCCAGGTGACGAGCGCTTTCGGCCAGCCACCGGCTCGCGCGGGGGAGATAGTCCTCCACCGCATGGGTTTGCCGCAACGCGGCGCTCACCAGCAGGCTCATCAGCTTGCTGTGCGCGAGCGTGCGCTTCAGGTGGTCGCGGGTGGCGCGGCGCTGGGCTTCCCCATCCTCTCCAAAATCCGGGACCGGCC
>JBATNZ010000243.1:0-41881 GCA_049290615.1 Candidatus Contendibacter sp. | reverse complement strand
GGACGCCCCGGCCGTGCTCGACCCGGCCGCGGTGGCGGCGATCCGCGCCTTGCAGACGCCACGCAAGCCCGATTTCCTGGCCCAGATCATCGGCGTTTACCTGAACAATGCCCAGCAACTGGTAGGCGCGATTGAAACCGCGTATGCCGCCGATCAGCGGGAAATCCTGCTGCGCTCCGCGCACACCCTGAAATCCAGTAGCGCAAACATCGGCGCGCTGGACTTCGCGGCCCGCTGTCGCGAGATCGAAACCGCCGCCCGCGCCGGTCAACCTGAACAGGCGGACGAGCGAATTCAAACCTTGCGCCCGGAGTTTAACCGGGTGGAAACCGCCCTACACGCCGTGCTGGCAAGGAACAATAACCATTGAATAACGAGATCGCGAAAATTCTGGTGGTGGACGATGACCCGATGATGCGCCTGATCGCCCGCGAAATTCTGGAGCAGGACGGGTTCACGGTGCGGGAGGCGGACAACGGCCAGGAGGCGCTCCGACAGTTTGCCGCAACCGGCGCTGATCTCATCCTGCTGGATGTGATCATGCCGGGATGGGATGGGTTCGCCACCTGCGGGCGGTTGCGCCAAGCGCCGGTGGGGGCGTGGACACCCATTGTGATGATGACCGGACTAGACGACGCGCAATCCATCCAACGCGCTTATGATGTGGGCGCCACCGATTTCATCGTCAAACCGATCATCGGCCCCATTCTGGTCCAGCGGGTGCGCTATGTGTTACGCGCCAGCGCTGCTCTGCGGGAAGTGGCGGCGCAGGCAGATTTTCAGCGGGCGCTGGTCGAAACCACGCCCGTGCCGATCTGGGTAGAGGATGCCCAGGGCCGCTCCCTGATCTACAACCCAGCCTTTGAAGCCCTGTTTAGCGGGCAGCGGATACCTAAACCGACGGGTCCGGCATCCCCCAACCGGTCAGGCCCGCAGGTTTACGAAGCCGAAATGCTGAGTTCCTGCCAGGAACAACGCTCGGTCATCATCCACCGGGCGGCATTTATCTCGCCCGGATCGGATGAACCCGGCATCATCAGCGCCATCCTGGATATCACCGAGCGCAAGCAAAACGAAGAGCGGCTGCGGCTGGCCGAAACCGTGTTCCAGGCTGCGGCGGACGCGATCATGGTCATCGACGCTACGGGAGTAATCCAATCGGTCAATCCCGCCTTCACCCACATTACCGGCTACTCTTACGCGGAAGCCGTCGGCCAAACCCCGCGTCTGCTGAGATCGGAGCGCCATGACCCGCTGTTCTACACCGAGTTCTGGCGAACCTTGGCCGAAATCGGGCGGTGGTCGGGCGAGGTGTGGCAACGCCACAAGAATGGCAAGACGTATCTGGCTTGGGAATCCATCGAGGCGGTTCGCGCCCCGGACGGGCGGATTGTCCAATATGTCGCCTTCTTTAGCGACATCACCCAACGCAAGCTGTCGGAACAGAAGCTTTTTTTTCATGCCAATTATGATCCGCTCACTGGCCTGCCCAATCGCAACCTGTTGCACGAACGCATTGATCAGGCGCTCAAGCGGGCGCACCGTCACAGCCAGCGGGTGGCGCTGATGTTTCTGGACCTCGACCGTTTCAAGCAGGTCAACGATACCCTGGGACACGCCTGGGGCGATGCCCTGCTGCGTCAGACCGCCGAGCGGTTGAAGACCTGTGTGCGTGAAACCGATACCGTGGCCCGCTACAGCGGCGATGAGTTCGTGCTGGTGCTGGTGGATATAACCCACGACCAGGATGCCCACGCGCTGGCCGAAAAAGTCATTGAGCGGATTTCGGAACCCTTCGACCTGAACGGCAACGCCGTCCACATCGGGGTCAGTATCGGGATCGTGCTGTACCCTGACCACGGCACGGATGCGGCTGCTCTGTTGCGCCACGCCGATCTGGCGATGTACCAGGCCAAGATGGCTGGACGCAACACCTACCGGCAATACGAATCGGCCATGACCGACCAGATTTTGCTGCATGCATCCCTGGAGGCTGAGCTGCGGTTCGCCCTGGAGCGCGAGGAACTGACGGTGTACTACCAGCCGATCCTTGACGTAGTCAGTGGTGGCCTGGTCGGCGCCGAGGCGCTGGTGCGCTGGCGACATCCGCAGCGCGGGCTAATGCCACCGAACGATTTTATTCCGCTGGCCGAGGAAACCGGCCTCATCCGGGAAGTGGGTTTCTGGGTACTAGAGCGGGTATGCCAGACGATTGGGCAATGGCACCGGATCGGTTTGTGCGTAACGATCTCGGTCAATGTGTCGAGCGTCCAAATTTTGCGCGGCCTGACGGTGGAGGCGGTGCGGGCGCTGCTTCAACGCTATGATCTGCGCCCGAAGTGGCTGGCCTTTGAAATTACCGAAAGTGTGCTGATCAGCGACACGCTCCAAGCCCAGCGGTGGCTGAAAGCCGTCAAAGCACTGGGGATCCGCGTGGACCTTGACGATTTTGGCACCGGTTACTCCTCACTGGCCTATCTGAAGTTGTTTCCCATCGACCGGATCAAGATTGATCGTTCCTTTGTGCGCGATATCGTCTCCAACGCCAATGATCGTTCACTGGTGGAAGCCATGCTGGCGATAGCCTCCAACCTGCACCTTCAGGTGGTGGCGGAGGGGGTCGAGGACGCGGATCAACTGGCTTTGCTCCGGCGCCTGGGCTGCGAATATGCGCAAGGCTTCTACTTCTCCCGCCCGGTGCCGGACCAGGAATTTATCAAGATTGCCGGTAACTACCAACGTATCCCACCGGTGTAGCGTGGATTGACCCTGAATCTGGAAGGTGCCTCCGATCCGGTTTAGGTATGGGCACGCCGGGACGTGCGGATGGTCAAGGTCAAACAGAAGGTTTCAGGGGGTTTCCGCGTGGGAGCCAGGCGCGCCAAGCGCTACCAGTCAGAGTTTATGCGTCAATCCACTAGCGCGCTTCCACCGGAGCCGGTTCGATGGGCTGGCTGGTTGGCGGGGATACGGGGGGCGCGGCGGGTTCGGTCATCGGCGCGGGCGGTGGGGTGGCGGGCTGGGTCGGCGAGGCCATCTGGCGTTTTCTGACCGACGGCGTATAGCTCGCCATCACGGCGACCGTGTCCTTGCCATCGAACTGCTTGACCATGGTCGATGACGGCAACCGGCCCTCGCGCAAGGTTTGCATGCCAGCGTCGTCCTTGACCGTGGTCATGATCAGGTCGCGAATTTGCCCGAACCGGCGCGCGCTCGGTTCGGTATCCCCGTAGCCGCTGGCGGCGGCGCGAAGATGGTTCTGACTGGCCTCGTCCAGCCCGCCTTGCCATCCGGCATCATCCCCGGTGGCCAACCCCACGAGCGCCTCGGTCGCGCGGGCGGTGGCGATTTTCGCGGCGTCGGCGCGCAACTGATCCTGGGCCGCGGGATCCGGATTCGCGCCGATCAAGTTGACGGCATAGCCGACCAGCGCCAGTTCGCCCGTGGCGTTGACCACGATGAGTCGGTTGCCGACCGGCGGAATCAACCCACCCCCCACTTCGGCCTGGGTCTGCTTAAAACCTTCCCGCAGCGATGTCGTTTCCATGGCGCTGGCGGTGGGCCGCGTCAGCCGGGTGGCGGTCTTGGGCGTGGCGACCAGATGAATGCGGATCACGCGGCCGGCTGAATTGTCCTCGACCTCGTAGGCCACAAAGCCGCGCGCCAGGATACCGAGCGCCTGCTCGTGCCGCTCCTGGTCGTTGGCGGCAAGATTGATCAGCGCCAGCCGGATGGCGTCGGTTTGCTCCAGGTTTTCGATCACTCGCCGCCGGGCTTCCGGCGAGAGCGCCCGCAAGCATCCGGTCAGCCGGGTTCGAGCATCCACGAACGCCTTGAAACGCGCTTCGCGCCGGAGTCTTCGGGCCGCGACCGGATCGTCGGTGGCTGCGTAGTCGGCCATCCCGGTCGCCACCCAACCGAAGCCGTCTCCACCAAAACGGATCAGCCGACAGCCGGCGTCGCGCTGGCCGACGGCCACGGCGATGGCATCCTGGGCCGTTTTGGCGTGGAGCGCCGTTTCTCCGGTCATCGCATCCTTGACCGCGCGCACCCGGCTGGCATTGCGCCGTGGCGGGTTTGGCGCGGCGGTCACGGTCGCCTGCAGCGGCGCGGCGAATTCCTCGGCATCGGGGCTGGCCGCCGGCGCCGGCATGGGCGCCAGCCATAACAGACCGCCAAGCAGAATGCACGAGTGGAAGAAGTAGCGCGTAGTTTCACCCATCAAAGCGACTCCAAGGGGTAGCGCCGAGCGGCGCGGGCATCTTGGGAAGCCGCGGGCCGATCACCGATCTTGATGGGCGATTAGGGAACATAACCAGGAATCCGGCTGAGGTCCACCGCGTCGATTTGTTCGGGCCGCAGATAGCGCTGGGCATAATCCAGCCAAACGCCGTCGCGGACAAAGACATCGAACAGATCGGGATCGATCCGATGCTCCCGCACCATCCAGCCGAGAATATTCATCACTTCGCTCAGCGTCTTGCCCGGCTTGTAGGGCCGGTCACTGGCGGTCAGGGCTTCGAACACATCGGCCAAGCAGATGATGCGGGCGGGCGTGGGCAAATCCGCTTCACCCAGGCCACGATGGTAGCCGCGGCCGTCGAGTTGTTCATGATGACAACCCGCGTATTCGGGCACGTTGCGCAGGGTATTGGGCCAGGGTAGGGTGCTCAGCATCCGCAGGGTCAGCGCGACGTGTTCTTCGATGATGATGCGTTCGTTCGGATTCAGGGTGCCCTTGGCGATACAGAGATTGCTGGCCTCTTCCTCTGACAGAAAGTCGGTTTCCTGGCCATCCGGCCCCACCCAGCGGTAGGCGGCGATGCGCCGAACCCATTCCTGAGCCTCGGGCCGCATGAACTCGCCGCCGGTATTGCAGTGGCGCAGGTGTTCCCGGTCGATCTCCAGTTCGGCCAGTCGCTGGCGAAACCGCTGTTCCAGCGCCGGAATCGCCGCCGCGTCGCCGCGCTCCAGCGCCGCCAGCTTGTCGTTTAGCAGTGCAATCTCGGCATCGCGCTTGAGCACTTCGAAGCGGGTATCCACCAGGGCGATGCGGTCGAACAGGGTTTCCAGTTTGGTCGCCTTGTCCACCACATGCACCGGCGTGGTGATTTTGCCGCAGTCGTGTAGCAAACCCGCGATCTTGAGTTCGTACAGTTCCTCGAGCGTGGGGCGGAAGTCCTTGAGCCGTCCCCGTTCGGAGCGGCGGGCCGCCTCGGCGATCATCATGGTCAGAATCGGCACCCGCTGGCAGTGGGTGCCGGTGTAGGGGGATTTATGGTCGATGGCGGTATTGATCAGCTCGATCAGCCCCTCGAACAGGCTCTGGAGCTGGGCGATCAACTGATGGTTGGTCAGGGTAATGGCCGCCTGGGAGGCTAGCGATTCCGCCAGTTGCCGGTCGGCCGGCGAGAACGTGCGCACTTGCCCGGTCTCCGGATCGAGGGCGTTGATCAGTTGGAACACGCCGATGATCCGGTTTTCGTGATTCTTCATCGGCACGGTCAGGAAGGAGCGGGAGCGATAACCGGTCTTTTGGTCGAAACGGCGCGTGCCGGAGAAATCGAAATCCTGGTCCACGTAAGCGTCGTCGATCACGACCGTCGTATCGTGCAGCACGGCATAGGTGACCACCATGCCGATGTTGGGCTGGCCGGTCGCGTCGTCGTACAGGAGGATTGGCGGGAAAGGAATGGGCGCGCCGGTAGATCCGCCCATATGCAGCTTAAGCGAGTCGTTGTGCAGCACCTCGAAGTGCAGTTGCCGGTTGTCCTCGTCCAGCCGGTACAGGGTGCCGCCATCGGCGTTCAACAGGCTCTTGGCCGCGGTCAGGATCGTTTCCAGCAATTTAGGCGTATCCCGTTCACGGGACAGCGCAATGCCAATTCGGTTGAGCTGGTCCAGACACTGCAATGGATCTCTGGAGTGGGAGGAATGCATGATGGGTAATCCTTTCTTCCTGGACAGGAAGGATGACGCGGATTTTCGATATTATAGCCATGCGCCGGGATCGGGCGCGTCGTTCACCGCGGACCGCGGCAATTCTCAGACCCTGATTCCGATTGCCCAACTGCCGCCGCGCGGGAAGACCTGACGGCTCGCCCTGCGCGGCGGTAGTGGTTGGAGTAAGATTACAGGCTATTTCACTCTCGCCTCCGTTACCCTCGAGATCACGAACATGTTCCGCCGCCGTTTTCTGACGACCGCCGCCGTCTCCTTGCTGGTCGGCTGCGCATCGACCAATGAACTCCCGCGCGACGATATCGACTCGCTCGAAAGCTACAACCGCGCCATGTTCGCCTTCAACGACGCGGTGGACAAAGCGGTCTTCAAGCCAGTCGCCAAGGTCTATCGGAGAGTGCTCCCCGAACCGGTGACCGCCAGCGTCGGCAACTTCTTCAGCAACTTGAACGATGTGGTGGTGTTAGCTAACGATCTGCTGCAATTCAAGCTGCATCTGGCGGCGATGGATAGCAGCAGGATCGTGTTTAACACCACCTTCGGCGTGGCGGGCCTGTTCGATGTCGCCAGCCGCATGGATTTGCCCAAGCACAACGAGGACTTCGGCCAGACGCTGGGGGTCTGGGGTTTCAGCGAGGGCTATTACCTCGTGCTGCCCTTGCTGGGGCCGAGCACGGTGCGCGACACCGTCGGTCTGGTCGGTAATTTCTTCACCAATCCGATCACTTGGGCGACGGATTCCAATGCGGTCGCCTGGGGCTTGTGGGGGCTGGATCTGATCAACCGGCGGTCCGGGTTGTTACGAATCGAGCGAGCCTTGGCCGAAGACCAGATCGAACCCTATTCGTTCCAGCGCGGCGCCTATTTGCAGATGCGGCGCAATCTGGTCTACGACGGCAATCCGCCCAAGCCCGACTTCGATTTCGACGCCGAACCGGATCAGCCTAAACCATGACCGAGTCCTGGGTCACGCTGACGGTGTTCGACGCCCTGCTGGCGGCGGAGATCGCCCGTGGCCGCCTGCGGGTGGAAGGCATTGCCTGCGCGCTGGCGGATCGCTCGCTGCTGCAACTGGGTATCGTCGCCGACGGCATCGAACTCCAGGTTCCAGCCTCGCAACTGGAACAGGCGCGGGAAGCGCTGGCGCGGGACTATTCCGGGGAGCTTGAGTTCGGGCCATGAACCGGCGGGCGTTACTGACCGGTCTGCTGCGCCTGACCGCCCGATTGTCGCTGCCGGTCGCGCACGCCATCGGCGCGGCGCTGGGCTGGCTGTTGTGGCGGATTCCCAACCAATTGCGGCGCATCGCCGCCCGCAATCTGGCCCTGGCGTTTCCCGAACTGCCGGCCGTCGACCGCGACCGGCTGCTCCGCCACAATCTGATGGAGACCGGCAAGCTGCTGCTGGAGCTGGGACCGCTGTGGTTGTGGCCCGGCGAGCGGGTACTGGCGTTGGTTCGCCAGCCGGTGACGGGCGAGGACGCACTGGCCGAGATGGTGCGCCGCAAGCAGGGGGCGATCCTGCTCACCCCGCACCTGGGCGCCTGGGAGATGGCCGGCCTGTACTATTCCAGCCGGCATCCGCTGACCATCCTCTACCGCCCCAGCCGCTTGGGGCTGGACCAACTCAGCGTTCAGGGGCGCGGCCGCGTTGGCGGCAAGGTGGTCGCCACCGACGCCCACGGCGTGCGCGCCCTGTTGACCGCCCTGCGCCACGGTGAAATCCTTGGCATTCTTCCCGATCAGGATCCCGGCGACGAGGGCGGCGTGTTCGCGCCATTCTTTGGCATCGCCGCCAGCACCATGACCCTGGTGTCGCGGCTGGCGTTGAAGACCGGGGTGCCGGTATTTCTGACCTGGGCCGAACGCTTGCCGCGCGGACGGGGTTATGCGCTGCATTTGCGGGCATTGCCAGAGGTAACCGCCGCCGCGTCGCTGGAAGCATCGGCGGCGGCCCTGAACCAGGGCGTGGAAGCGGCGATTCGCACCCTGCCGGCGCAATATCTGTGGGCCTACAAGCGCTTCAAGACGCGGCCGCCAGGCCAACCTAAACTGTACTGAACCACGGTCGCAAACAACCGTGGGGCAGACTCGTCATCTCGCAGGAGGGAATCCAGCATGACCATTAAATCCGCGTTGTCCCACTCGCTTATTCTCGCCGCCGGACTCGGCATGAGCCTGGCGCAGGCCGCTGATCCGCTCATCGTCATCAGCACCGGCAAGAGCGGCGGCGGCTACAACACCATCGGCGAGCGGCTGAAAAGCGTGCTGGCTGAGCAGAGCGAACCGGTCCAGGTACTGACCAGCGCCGGTTCGCTCGAAAATCTCGCCCGGCTCGACGATCCCCAGAGTCCGGTCAGCGTCGGGCTGACCCAGGCCGACGCTCTGAAGTATTACCTCAAGGATCATCCCGGCTTCGCCGATCAGTTCATCAGTCTGGGCGAGATCGGCAAGGAATGTGTGTTCATCGTCACCGGCAAGGACAGCGACATTCGGAGCGATAGCGATTTGCAGGAAGCCAAGGGCCGGCTGATCGCGGTGCAGTCCCCCAACAGCGGGGTGGCGGTGAGCTGGGAATACATGACCGTGCTGGAGCCAAAATTCAAGAACACCGCCCCGGCCTTCGTGGATGGCGCCGAGGCGCTGTTGCAGATCAAGAGCAGCGGCAAGGCCAGCAAGATTCAGGCGGCGATGGTGGTGCAGAAACCGATGGCCAAATCCACCGAAATGCAGGTGGTGTTGGAAAATCCCAAGGATTTCAGGCTGATGCCGGTCAAGGACTGGGATCTGAACGATAAATTGTCGGACGGCAGCGCGGTATATACTTTCGAAAACGTGACCGTGGCTGAGAAGAAATGGGGATTCGACACCACGGTGGACACCATTTGCACTCGTGGGCTGATGCTGGCCAACAAGACCAAGCTGACCGCCGACCAGCGCACCCGGCTGTCCAAGGTGATGTTATTGGCCGCCAGTCGGGTGGTGGGGGATACCGGCAAGTAGCGCGGTTACCTGCTGGAAAAGGGCAACCGCCTCGAGCGCGGTCTTGCCTTCGAGAATCAGGGCAAGACCCCGTCCAGCGTGGCCCAGACGGCGCGGCAGTATGAATGGTTGGAGGATGACCATCGGATTTCAATGTCGCGCCCTGCCCCGGAATTCCCGCCATGTTGATGAATCTCTTATTCGGCCTGTCGACCATGATGGCCTGCTTGCTTCTGCAGTCGGTGTTGGTTATCGCTGCGATCCGGTATTACCGGCGGCGTGAACCCTGGCTGAACAATCCGTCGTTCTGGTCGAGCGTCGCGGTAATCACAGGCGTGATGCTGCTCCTGGTCATCGGCAACATGGCGCAAGTCGCCCTGTGGGCACTGTTGTTCTTGGCGCTGGAAGAGTTTCAACAGTTCGGCGAAGCCTTCTACCATTCGGCCGTGAATTTCGCCACGCTCGGATATGGTGACGTGGTCATGTCGGCCCAACACAAGCTGCTCGGCCCGCTGGAAGCCATCAATGGCGCGCTGATGATCGGCATGTCCACCGCCGCGTTGATCTCCGTTTTTCAGGATGCCCTACAGAAGGTGACCCGGACGCGGCGCCGGTGAGGGCGGCGATTGTGGCCATTGAGTGGGCGGTGGCTGTCGGCCGGCGGCACTGTAGGGCAGCCGGCCAGAATTTCGCTTGATCGATCCCTTTCACTATCCGACCGAGAAGGTCAAGCTGCCGAAGCGCAAGATCGGTCGCTATGAGGCCGCCGACGATCCGTTCAATGACGCGCCAGAATGCGTCTGCTCAAGACGTGGCCGGTTCCGCCGCGCCGCCCGCCGTTGCCTGCAGCGCTTGATAGCGTTCAATCGCCGCGCGCGCGTTGAACAGCATGCGCTCGCGGCCGAGCCGCTGGTCCAGCCCGGCATGTCGCACGCCCTCCAGCACGCTGGGATTGAGCCCCACCAGCCAGACCATGGCGCCGCGTTCGGTCGCGCGCTTCTCGCCCTCCATCAACATTTGCAGCGCCGAGTATTCGAGATCGGGCACCCGGCTCAGGTCCAGCGCCAGCACGCGCGGTTGGTACTGCGCGACCAGCGCGTTGATCTGATCCGCCACATACTGCGCGTTGACGAAGAAGAGGCGCCCTTCCGGCCGCACGATCAGCAGGCCCTCGATGGTTTCGTCATCGGGGTGTTCGGGCGACAACGGTCGCAGCACGTCGGTCCCGCGCTTGCGGCCGATGACGGACACGCGCGGGTGGGCGGTCTGGCTCGCCAGCCCGATCATCGACACGATAATCGCTACCACGATGCCGTTGAGCGTGCCGAACACCAGCACGCCGGCACAGGCGATCAACGCCCAGCGAAACTCCATCGTGCGCACCTTGCGGATGGCCAGGAATTCCACCGGCTGGATCAGACCGACCGAGTAGACGATGACGACCGCCGCCAGAGTCGCGTGCGGCATCAGGCCCAGCAACGGCGCGAGCAGCAGCATGGTGGCTACTGCGGCACCCGCCGTCACCAGCGACGCCTTCTGCGACTGCCCGCCCACGGAGCGCACCACCGCAGTCTGCGAGGTGCCGCCACCGGCCGGCATCGCGCCCAGCAGCGCGCCGCCGAGATTGGCGGCCCCGGTGGCGATCAGCTCGCGGTTCGCATCGATGGGAGGATCGCCAGGGCGGGCAAAGGCGCGGCCCGCCGCAATCGTTTCGGTGAAGCTCATCAGCGCGATCCCGAGCGCGCCCGGCGCCAACTGCTGGATCAGCGCAAGGTCCGGCGGCGTGAGCGCCGGGAAGCCTTGCGGAATCAGGCCGACCGTCGAGACGCCCAGGGCCTGCAGGCTGAAGAACCACGACGCCGCAATGGCGCCCCCCACGGCGACCAGCGGGGCCGGGGAATGCGGCCAGCGCCGCTCCATGCCGATCAGTATTGCGAACGTCGCCGCGGCCACCGCCAGCGTGATCAGCGAGGTCTCGGGAATGTGCTGCGCGAGGCTCGCGAGGTCGACGAAGAACCCGTGCTTGGTGAAGTGGATTCCCAGCAGCTTCGGCACCTGGTCCAGCACGATCACGAGGCCGATTCCCGCCTTGAAGCCGGTCAACACCGGCGTGGAAATGAAGTTGGCGACGAATCCCAGGCGCATCAGCCGCGCCAGCACCAACATCGCGCCGACCAGCGCGGTCAGCGTGGCCGTCGCCGTGACGAGCTTCGCCGCGTCGCCGTCGGGCACCACCAGGGCGAGTTCCGTGCCGGCCAGGATCGCCAGGGTGGTGGTGGAACTGACGCTGAGCACGCGTGACGAGCCGAGCAGGGCGTAGATCACCATCGGGATGAAGGCGGTGTAGAGACCCACGGCGACGGGCAAGCCGGCGACCGTCGCGTAGGCCATGGCCTTGGGCAGGACCACCGCCGCGGCCGTGAGACCGGCCACCACGTCGAAGCGGAGCGCGGCGCTGCCGGACTGGCTGGCCTTCGGGTCTGTCGGCTGCTGATTCATGCTGCTGGTCCCCTTTTGCCGCGCGGATTCGTATGACGGTCGCTATGGTTGCTCGTCGCTCGGTTGGCGACTTCTTCCATTTCTACTTCCGAAGTGTATTTTATAATCACTGCAGATTCCAAAGGATGGAGATAACATGACGACTGTCCTCGAACATGAATCCGAGTTGGAATTCGAGCTGGGCGGACCGGCGTACCGGCTCATGCAGCGGATCGGTCTGATCCAGGGCGCGGGGCCTTCCATTGGGAGGCGGGTGGTCGGGTTCCTGCTGATCACTTGGGTTCCGCTCCTGATCTTCTCCCTGATCGAGGGCCGGGCGCTCGGGCCGACGCCCCGGGAATCTTTCTTGCTCGACTTCGCCACTTACGCCCGCTGGAACTGATCATGCTCGGCATCGCCCTGTTCGGGGCCTGGTACTCCACCGAAATGGTGTCCGGCGGAACGACTACCCCTACCTGGAGTTCCGCCACGGCGACGGGCGGAACCGGCCTGTCGCTGGCGGGACTCTGGTACCGCTGCGTTGCCTTGCCGATCCTGCAATTCTTCATATGCCGGTGGCTCTGGCGGCTGTTCATCTGGACCTGCTTCCTGCGCGACCTGTCCCGACTGGATCTCAACCTGGTGGCCACCCATCCCGACCGAACCGGCGGACTGGGCTTTCTCGGCGGGGCGCATGTCACTCTGGCCATCTTCGCCTTTGCTTTCAGTTGCGTCCTGAGCGGGCATGTGGCCTTCCAAGTCTATTTCGAGGCCGTGCCGATCGAGACGTTCAAAACCCTGTTCGTGGTTTATCTGGTGCTGATGGAATTGATCTGTCTCGGTCCCTTGCTGATCTTCGCGCCGTTGCTGGCCCGGACGCGGCGGGCGGGGCTACGCGACTACAGCATTTTGGCCGACACCTACAATCGCGCCTTCCATCGAAAGTGGGTGGCGGGTGAGGCGCCGCCGGATGAACCGCTGCTGGGAAGCGCCGACATCCAGTCCCTGGCCGATTTGGGGAACAGCTTCGGGGTGATCCGGGAGATGCGGATATTCCCTTTCAGCCAGCAGCAGATCCTCCAGATCGCGGTGATCGCGTCTCTGCCCGGACTGCCGCTGATTTTCCTGGTGATGCCCGTGGGGGATCTGCTGAAACTGCTCGCCGGGGCGCTGCTGTAAGCGATGCGCCGAGCAGAATATCCCGTTCCCTTTACGATATGAATCAAAGGTAACCGTCATGTCACCTACGGCTATGCGCCGGTCTACGATCCCGGTTACGGCGGCGGCGGGTTCAGTCGGGGTGGCGGTGGCGGGTTCAGTCGGGGTGGTGGCGGCGGTTTTGGCGGCCGGGGCGGCGGTGGCGGTTTCCGGGGTGGCGGACGGCGCTGAGCGAAACGGAGGGGCGCCGGACGGAACCAGACCCCATTATTCGGTCGGGATGAACCGGCCAATCCGACCCAACCTGATGGAGGGTTAGAGTCCACTTGAGCGAGTCTCTTGCTCGGTCAGAAAGCCCTGGACCGGCCGAACGACCAGGCGATCAAACCGTTAAGGAGCACATTAAGTAATGAAAATCCCGCGATTGTTAGCAGCGATGCTTGTTTCCGTTCTGGCGCTGTTCGGCTGCGCCAGCCCCCCCACCGATCAGCCAGCCGCCTCGACCACACTGTCGGCATCGGTCGTCAGCCCCGCGCCGGCGGTCAAACCCCAGCCCAGGGACGTGCTGAAACAGATGGCGACCTATCTCCGCTCCCTCGACCGCTTCACCGTGCGAGTCGAGAAGACCACGGAATTGATCCTGCCCACCGACCAGCGGTTGCATTCCGATCAAACCGCGGAGTTCGCCATCCAAAAGCCCAACCGCCTGCGGGTGAATTTCCTCAATCTCAGCGGTGGCCGCCAATTGTTCTATGACGGCACGACGTTCTCGCTCTATACCCCGGAGGCGAACGTCTACGCGACCGCCGCCGCGCCGTCGACTATCGACGAGACCCTGGACCTGCTCGCCACGCAATACCGGATTTCTCTGGCCATCACCGACTTATTGGTCGCCAACCCCGACAGCCGCCTGGGACAAAATCTCACCTCGGAAACCTACGTGGGCCGGGTTCTGGTGCGCGGGGTTCCCTGTCACCATCTCGCCTTTCGGACCCCGGAGGTGGATTGGGAAATCTGGATCGAGGACGGCCCCAAGCCCTTGCCCCGCCGCCTGGTGCTGACCGACCAGAGCGTCGAAGGCTCGCCCCAGATGACGGCCGCCCTGAGCGACTGGAATCTGGCCCCATCCTTCTCCGCCGATTTCTTTACCTTCAAACCGCCGCAAAACGCTCAGAAGATCAAGTTCCTGGACGCAGCGCCAGCGGCCCGGCCGGCGAAAGCAGCCAAATAACCGTGGGAGGATTTCACCATGCACTTTGCACTTTCAACGTACTGGAAGCGGGCGATGACCGTTGCCCTGATCGTGGGACCGATGCTGGCGCTGGTCAGCGTCGATGTGGACGCCCGCGGGGGTGGCCGTGGTGGCGGCGGAGGCGGTGCGCGCCATGTCGGACACGGTGGCGGTGGCGGCGGCGTGAGGACACCGCGGGCCAATGTCGGGGGGGGCGGCCGCGACTACAATCGGGGCGACGTCAACCGCCGGGATGTCAACGTCAACCGCAACGTGGACGTTGATGTCGACCGCAATTGGGGTTATGGGGGAGTGGGAGTCGGTGCGGCGGTCGCGGTGGGAACCGCAGTGGCGGTGGGCGCCGCCGTGTCTACCCTGCCGCCGGGTTGTACCACGATCGTCGCCGACGGCGTGACCTACCAGAACTGCGGCGGCACCTATTACGTCCCCAGCTACGACGGCCCGAACGTGGTGTACGAAGTGGTCTCACCGCCTTCCGGGTGGAATCAATAACCGGAAAGCCATCGCTACGTTCCCTCGCTCGCTGGCGAGCGAGGGAAAGAATGCCCCCGGTGACTACCAGAGATAACCCATGAACCTACCCTCCCCGCCTGATCTAGAACTCGAACAGCGGTTGGCTTCCCCCTTGCTGGAGGTCTTGATCCGCGCCGGCCTGATCCTCGCCCTGGTCCTGCTGTGCTACCGGGTCTTCTCCCCGTTTCTGACCCTGATGGTCTGGGCGCTGATCCTGGCCGTCACGCTCTATCCGCTCCACCAATTCCTCGCCGGCAAGATCGGGGGCAAGCAAGGACTGGCCGCCACCCTGCTGGTCGTCGTGGGCGTCGCGCTGATTGTGGCGCCGACGGCGCTGCTGATGAGTTCGCTGGGCGATTCGGTGCATCAACTGGTCAACGACGTGCAGCACAACACGCTGCAAATTCCCGCCCCACGTCCCGGTGTCGAGGACTGGCCGGTCGTCGGCAAGAAGCTCCACGCCGTGTGGACGAAGGCCCATGCGGACCTGCCGGCGCTGGTGCGGAGCCTGCAGCCAAAGATCGGCGAACTGGCGAAAATAGCCTTGGGCTTCGTCGCCAGCATCGGCAGCGGATTGTTGCAATTCCTGGCCGCCTTCATCATTGCTGGCATCCTCATGGCTTTCGGGCAGTCGGGCGGTCGCGGCAGCCGGGCGATCTCCGCGCGCATCGCCGGCACCGCCCGCGGCGGCGAATTGGTCAAACTATCCACGGCGACCATTCGGGCCGTCGCCCAAGGGGTGATCGGCGTGGCCTTTATCCAGGCCATCCTCGTCGGCCTGGCCTTGCTGGTCGCCGGGATTCCGTGGGCGGGCGCGCTGGCGATGATCGTGCTGGTCCTCGGCATCGCCCAGGTGCCGGCGCTGATCGTGACCTTGCCCGCCATCGTCTACCTCTGGTCGAGCGGCGATTACAGCAACGCGGCGGCGATCGCCTATACCGTGCTCCTGTTCCTGTCGGGCATGGCGGACAACGTGCTTAAGCCGCTGATGTTGGGGCGGGGGGTCGATGCGCCGATGCCGGTCATTCTGCTCGGCGCGCTGGGTGGCATGGCGACCGGTGGCATCCTGGGGATGTTCGTCGGCGCTACCCTGCTGGCGCTGGGCTATCAGATTTTCATGGGCTGGGTGGCGGCCAACCCGGACGCCGGGCCGGCTCGGGCGGAAAGCGACCCACCGCCGGCGAGCTGATCCAATGGTTTGTCCACTGAAGGATAGGAACTCCCTTGCCTGGCTGTCAGTGATGCCTTACGGAGCTGTCGATTACATAATCCACTAGGGTATTGAGAAGCCCGCTCTAAATACGCTAATAGGTCAATAAGGGGAAACATCATGAAAGTCATCATCGTGGGTGGAGTGGCCGGCGGTGCGTCGTGCGCGGCGCGCCTGCGCCGATTGGATGAAAAAGCGGAAATCCTCATGGTGGAACGCGGACCGTATGTTTCGTACGCGAACTGCGGACTGCCTTACCATGTCGGGAACGTGATTGAAAAAGAATCGAGCCTGCTCGTGGCGAGCGAAAAGACCTTCCGCGAGTGGTTCGCGGTCGATTGCCGCACGCTCTGCGAAGCGATCAGAATCTCGCCCGAGCAGAAAACCGTCGACCTGCGCGACGTCGCCACCGGCGCGGTGACCACCGAGTCCTACGACAAGCTGGTGCTGTCGCCCGGAGCGTCGTCGATCCGCCCGCCGCTGCCCGGAATCGACCTGCCGGGGATCTTCGAGGTGAGGACGGTTCCCGACGCCCGGTCCATCCGCGAGTGGATCGAGAAAGGATCCTTGTTCCTGAGCGGGATGAACAGATACTCGGGATTCCAGACGGTGCGGCCCAAGACCCGGGCAGTGGTCGTCGGGGGCGGGTTCATCGGCCTGGAGACGGCGGAGAACCTCGTTCACCGCGGATTCGACGTCACCCTCGTCGAGATGGGCGAACAGATCCTGGCGCCGCTCGACCGGGAAATGGCGCTCGTCGTCGAGCGCTTTGTCGAGCGGCACGGCATCCGCCTGGCGCTCGGCGACGGGGTGGCCGGATTCCAACCATCCGCGAACGGCGGCCTGGAGGTGCGGGTGCAGTCCGGAAAGGTGCATCCGGCCGACATCGTGATTCTCGCGCTCGGGGTGCGCCCGGACACCAGCCTGGCCAGGACCGCCGGGCTGGAGATCGGCCAGCGTGGCGGCATCCGCGTCGACGACCGGATGCGCACGAGCAACCCGGACATCTTCGCCGTCGGCGACGCCATCGAAGTGAAGGACGTCGTGACCGGCGAGTGGAGTCTCGTCGCGCTCGCCGGGCCGGCGAACCGGCAGGGCCGCATCGCCGCCGATGTGATCGCCGGACGCGACTCCCGCTACCGCGGCACCCAGGGCACCGCGATCATCGGACTGTTCGGCGCGGCAGCCGCCTGGACCGGCGCCAGCGAGAAGACCCTCAAGCGGCGCGGCGACCAGGACTACGAGAAGATCTACCTCTACCCGAACTCGCACGCCGGCTACTACCCGGGCGCCCGGCCGATCGCGATGAAGGTCCTCTTCCGCAAGTCCGACGGGCGCCTGCTCGGCGCGCAGGCGCTCGGCGAGGACAACGTCGACAAGCGGATCAGCGCCCTGGCCATGGCCCTGCAGATGGGCGCGACCATCAACGACCTCGAGGAAGCCGAACTGTGCTACGCGCCCCAGTTCGGCAGCGCGAAGGATCCGGTGAACTTCGCTGGGATGGTCGCCACCGATGTTTTGCGTGGCGACATGCCGCTGGTTCACTGGGATACCGCCAGAACGGGATTCATCCTGGACGTGCGCGAACCGATGGAACTCGCCGTGGAGAACGTCCCGGAGGCGCTCGATATCCCCCTCGGGCAACTCCGCGCCCGTCTCGGCGAACTCCCCCGCGACCGCGAGATCCACGTCATCTGCCGTTCCGGCCAGCGCGCCTACCTGGCGACGCGGATTCTGCTGCAAAACGGATTCAAGGCCAGGAACATCTCCGGAGGGATGCTTTCGCTCGCGCACAACCACCTGTTCGGGACGGACCAGGAAGAGGGATATGGCAATCCTGTTTGAGTTGTGGGAACGCCGACGGTCGAGCGAAATCCCCCCGCCACTGGCGCGGCTCTCCCGTTGCAAAAGGGGGGTTGGGGGGATTTCCATTCGCGAGTCGGCCACCGCTCGCTTGGGAAGCATGGACGGCGGCGCGAACATCACGGCCTGAAAATGGCTGGTCAGTTCCATCTTGACAACCTTTGCTTCGGAAACAGGACAGACAACCCATGAATGATCCCCGCCACTATTTTGTTACCGACACCCTCAGGAACGGAACGACGGTGACGATTCGCGCGATCCGTCCTGAAGATAAACCCAAGCTCGTCAGCGCGTTTGAGAACCTCGACCGTGAATCGGTCTACACCCGCTTCTTCCAGTACGTGAAGGAACTCACGGATCAGGATCTGAAACGCGCGACGGAGGTTGATTTCGACCGCGAGGTCGCCCTGGTGGTCACCGTGAACCTCGGAGGCGAAGAAACCATCATCGGTACCGGACGTTACGTTGTTTTTGAAGAGGCAGACGCCGGGCGCAGCGCTGAAGTGGCCTTTATCGTCGAAGAGGACTACCAGGGTCTTGGCGTCGCCAGCCGGATCTTTCGGCATCTCGTCCAGATCGGGCGGCGGAATAACGTGTCTCGGTTCAAAGCCGATGTGCTCTCGGGAAATCAAGCCATGCTCGGGGTCTTCGCCGGCAGTGGCTTGCCGATGGAGCAGCAGCGTGACGGCACGGTGGTTCAGGTGACGCTTTCTCTGGATGAAACCGGTTCGTAAAGGCATCCCCGGTGAACGTGCTGGGGATGGAAACCGGCGGCTAAGCCTTCGACGATGACGTCGCAGCGGAAACCGCTCCCACCGATCCCGCGCCGGCGTCCACGGCTTGCGGGGGTGCCGGTTGAGTACTTTGGGACGAGCGAAGATGGCGCCGCTGTCCGGGAAGACGATGGTCGAATCCGGCATCATTCTGCTCAAGTACTACCACTTCGATGAGGACGTCACCTTGGCGCGGATCCCCGACTCGCAGGGGCTGGGTGGCGCGTCGGGCGCGAAGGCGCCGGATTAATCCGCTGATAGCCTGTTGTTTTTTATCACAAAGCCACCATAAAGGGGATTCCACCATGGAGGAGATCAGGACACTGCTTGAGACCCAGCCGTTATTCGCGCTGTTTTTGACGATTGCGCTGGGCTATCTGGTCGGCGAAATCAACCTCAAGGGCTTTTCCCTCGGTTCCGGCGCGGTGCTGTTTGTCGGCCTGGCGATCGGTGGCTTGGCGCCGAAAGCCGCGCCGCCGGCCTTGTTGGGAACGATGGGATTGCTGCTGTTCCTCTATGGCGTGGGCATTCAGTATGGCGGGCAGTTTTTTCAGGGGCTCACCAGCAAGGACGGCCTCAAGGCCAACGTGGCGGCGACCCTGGGGGTGATCGGCGCTGGGTGCGTCGCGGTCGCCCTGATTCCCTTCGCCGCCCTGCCCACGGATGCGGCGCTGGGTATTTTTGCCGGGGCCGGCACCAGCACCGCCACCTTGCAGGCCATCCTCACCGCGCTCAACAGCGATGGTGCCGCCGTTGGGTATAGCGTGGCCTATCCGTTTGGCGTCGCGATCCCCATTCTCGGCATCTATGCGCTCAACGCCTGGTTGAAGCCCAGAATCGAACAACCCGCCGGGCAAGTCATCGAGATCGCGGAAATCGCCTTGTTGAGTCCCGCCTTTTGGGGGCTGCGCTTTCCGGAACTGATCGCCAAACTGCCCTCCGGCGTGATGATCGCCGCGGTGCGGCGGCAGCATCGCAACCGCCTGCCCGCCGATGACCTGGTGCTCAAGCAGGAGGACGTGCTGCTGGCCACGGCGACGGACCCGGCGGCGCTGCAAACCGCCATTGCGCTGCTGGGGGAACTCCAGCCGGGACGCATCGCCACTGATCGCGAGGATTTGGACTACATCCGGGTCTTTGCGTCGAAGCATAGCGTGGTCGGTTGCCCGCTCGGCGACCTGGCGTTTCCGTCCGGCGTGGAAGGCTCGATCGTCCAGGTCCGGCGCGGCGACAGCGACCTGCTACCCAGCCCGGAGTTGATCCTGGAAGTCGGCGACCGTGTCGGCGTGTTGGTTCCCAGGGACCAGATCAAGGCCATCCGGGCCTTCTTTGGCGATTCGATCAAGGGCACGGCGGATTTCAGCTATATCTCGATCGGGATCGGCGCCGCGCTCGGCCTGCTCGTCGGCATGATTCCCCTGATCCTGCCCGGTCTGGGCACGCTGACCCTGGGCTTGGCGGGTGTGCTGCTGCTGGCGCTCGTTCTCGGCAAGCTCCGGCGCACCAGGGCTTTGGTCTGGACCATGCCGTTATCGGCCAATCTGGTGCTGAGAAACTTCGGCCTGACCATTTTTTTAGCCCAGGTCGGATTGGCCTCGGGTCCGAAGTTTTTCGCCACGGTCAGCGCGACGGGTGCCAGCTTTTTGCTCTACGGCGCGTTGATCGCGGCGTCGCTGGTGCTGATCACGGCGTTCTTCGCTCTGTTCGTGTTCCGCCTGCCGTTCGATACCGCCATGGGCGTGGTCTCCGGCGCGACCGGTAATCCAGCGATTCTCGCCTTCGCCAGCCGCGTGGCGCCGACCGATCAGCCGGATGTGGGCTACGCGATGATTTTCCCCTCGATGACCATCCTCAAGATTCTGTTCGCCCAGATTGTGGCCGCGTTGCTGAGCGGCTGACGCGCGTCCTGCCCGCGTCAGGCGGAACCGTATTTCATACCCCCTGTGTATCGGAGATGCCCGGATGAAGATTGCCGTATTCAGCGCCCAGCGCTACGACCGCGAGTTCTTGAATGCCGCCAATGCCAGCGCCGGCCATCAACTGTGCTATTTCGAGGAACCCCTCGACCGTGTACCCGTTTAAATTCATTCCCGAAGCGTTTTGAAAAGTAGCAAACATGACCCCTTACGAGGAAGAAACCATGAAATCCAAAATGTTAAATTCATTATTCATACTGTGTGTTTTGCTGATCGCCGGTTGCGCCACACCGCAGGGAGACACCGCCGCCGAGCAGCGGGTCAACGTCCAGCAGATGGCTCAGGACACCCTGGCCGAGGCTTATCGCCTGAATCCCGGTCTTCAGAACAAGGTCAAGCGAGCGGCCGGCTATGGGGTGTTCAGCAATCGGAGCACCAAGTTTATGGTTATGAGTTCCGGTAACGGCTACGGCCTGGTGCGCGACAACCGCACCGGCCGGGACACCTACATGCGCATGGCCGAGGTGGGCGGCGGATTGGGGTTTGGGGTCAAGGACTTCCGAGCCTTGTTCGTCTTCCGGGATGGGCAGACGCTGAGTCAATTCGTTACCAGCGGCTGGGACTTCGGCGGCGACGTGGGCGCGGCGGCCAAGACTCGCACCCAAGGAGGACAAATCAGCGCCGGGGCGTCCGCCCAAGGCATCGAAATCTACCAGTTCACCGACCGGGGCCTGGAGTTGGCCGCGACCGCCACTGGCACCAAGTACTGGCAGGATGAAGCGCTGAACGCTGGGCGGAGCCGTTAGTACCGAACCCTGTAAAGCCAATTCCCAGGAGCCATTCCCAATGCGCCACTCCTCATCAGTCTGGCTGACCCTCCTATCGTTCGCCGCCCTGCTGCTCCAGGGTTGCGCCACGCCAAGCCGTCTGGCGGCCGTCCCCGTCCAGGACACCACCCGGGCCGAAATTCCCGGCATCCCCAACGCCCGTTACTGGGTCCAGACCGATATTGAACCGTTCATCCGGGACGCCCTCGCTTCCGCACAACGCGAGCAGGCCTATTTAGCCCGCACTGGCCATCAAGGCCCGTTACCGCCGGTCAATTTTCTCGCGGTGTCGGGCGGCGGTGACGACGGTGCCTTCGGCGCTGGCTTGCTGGTCGGCTGGTCGGCGACCGGAACCCGTCCCGAATTCAAAGGGGTCACTGGGATCAGCACCGGCGCGCTGATCGCGCCGTTTGCCTTCCTGGGACCGGAGGAGGATGACACCCTGCGTGAGGTGTATACCGCCATTGGCCCGCAGAACATCCTCAAACCGCGTGGCCTGCTGGCGGCGCTGACCAGCGATGCTCTGGCCGACAATAGCCCGCTGTTCGAGCTGATTTCCCGCCACGTCAATGCCGAGTTCCTGGCGCGAATCGCCCGGGAATACCAGGAAAAGGGGCGTTTGCTGTTGATCGGCACCACCAATCTGGATGTCCGCCGAGGGATCGTCTGGAACATGGGCGCGATCGCCGCCAGCGGAGACCCCAAGGCCCTGGACCTGTTCCGCAAGATCCTGCTGGCCTCGGCGGCGATTCCCGCCGCATTTCCCCCGGTCATGATCGACGTGGAGGTGAACGGCAAACCCTATCAGGAAATGCACGTGGACGGCGGTGCCCAGGCCCAGGTGTTTCTTTACCCGCCGCGCATGTTCGACCTGATTCGCCAGCAGGGCGTGAAAGTCACCCCGCGGGCGCGGAGCGTCTATATCATCCGTAACGCCCGGCTGGACCCGGATTGGGCCACAGTGGAACGCAGCACCCTCACTATCGCCGGACGCGCCATCTCCTCGCTGATCCAGACCCAGGGATTAGGGGATTTGTACCGGATTTACGCGACGGCGCAACAGGATGGGCTGGACTACAATCTGGCGTACATCGGCGCGGATTTCAACGCCGAGCATAAGGAGGACTTCGACACCACCTATATGCGCGCCCTGTTCGACTACGGCTATCAGTTGGGCCGGAAGGGCTATCCCTGGCAGAAAACTCCACCAGGCATGACGGCGGCCAAGAACCCGGACTCTACCCAGCCCACGAGAAAGCCGAATTGATGACATGTTCCAGTGAGCGCGGGCTTCGCATCCGCTTTACATCCGACCTGGCAAGGGGGTGGAGAGCGGCGTTGCTCGCTCTGGCGCTCGCGGCCTGTGCCTCGGGCGCGCGGGCGCAAGAAATCGAGCCACGCGCTTACTCGAACATTCCCATCGGGGTTAATTTTCTGCTGGCAGGCTACGGCTACTCCGAAGGTGGTTTGGTGACCGACCCGGCGCTGCCGTTGGAGAATGCGAACCTCCAAACCCATACCAGCGGTTTCGCCTATGCCCGTTCGTTCGAGGTAGGGGGCCAGTCCGGCAAGTTCGACGTCATCCTGCCCTATGCCTGGATCTCGGGAACGGCGGAGTATGCCGGTCAGCCTCGGGAACGCGACGTCTCCGGTTTTGGCGATCCGCTGCTGCGGTTCTCGCTCAACCTGTACGGAGCGCCCGCGCTTTCGGTCCAGGAATTGGCGTCCTACCAGCAGGACATCATCATCGGCGCCAGCGTGCAAGTGTCTGTTCCCTCCGGTCAATACGACGCCGACAAGCTGGTCAACGTTGGCGCCAACCGCGGGTTCGTCAAACCGGAGCTTGGACTCTCCAAGGCCTGGGGTCCATGGACGCTGGAACTCGCCACGGCAGTCACCTTTTTCGGGGACAATGACGACTTCCTCGACGGCAAGACGCGCGAACAGGACCCGATCTACTCGGTGAAGGGTGGGCTCATCTACGGCTTTCGTAGCGGTATCTGGGTGGCCTTGAACGGCGCGTATTTAACCGGCGGGCGGGCGGCCGTCGATGGCGTCGAAGGCGACAACCTGCAAAAGAACTCGCGGGGGGGCGTTACGGTCGCGCTGCCGGTCGACCGGAACAACTCGGTCAAACTCTACGCCACCACCGGGATCTCCACCCGGATTGGCACCGATTCCGACACCATTGGCATTGCGTGGCAATATCGTTGGGGCGGCGGGCTTTAGGCGTTTGCTTTCTTTTTCATCCGGGGAAACGTCGTTTGGCCAGTGGATCTGCCCACTGTAGATGCGGCCATTCCCGGCGATTACCGTGCCCACGAGCTAAACTGAAATTGAGAGGCTATGCGAAAATGAGTAGCTATAAATCAATCGGTTATATGTATGAGCGGCCTTGGCCGCGATGGCTGGTCTCCCTATCGCGAGCAAGCTCGCTCCTACAATCAATGGCTTAGTTTTCGTATAGGCTCTGAGTCACGAAAAGCTTCCCCTATGGCCACGAAACTCCAAGAACCCCTCCCGACCGCGGACGAGGCGCTCCAGCGCCTCATTGCTGGCAATCTGCGCTTCCTGCGGGGCGAAGCCCGGTTTCCTACCGTGCAGAAGGACATCCTGGCCGATCTCGCCCAAGGCCAGCGGCCCTACGCGACGATCCTGGGCTGTAGCGATTCGCGGGTTCCCCCGGAACTGATCTTCGACGCCGGCTTCGGCGAGCTGTTTATCGTGCGCGTGGCCGGCAACGTCCTTTCGCCGGAAATCATGGGCAGCCTGCAATACGCCGGTTTGCACCTGCATACGCCGCTCTTCGTCGTCCTCGGTCACAGCGGCTGCGGGGCGGTGCAGGCGGCGCTGGAGACCCAACGGCACGGTTTACAGCATCGCGCGCGCATTCAAATCCTGATCGACAACATCCTGCCCGGATTGCCCTGCCCCGATCCCCAGCTCCCGCCATCGGCGCAGCTTGACCGAGCCGTCGAAGCCAATGTCCGCTGGACCCTGCGGCAACTGCTGGAAACGCCCGAAGGGCAAGCCCGCATGGCCGAGGGGCGAATGAAACTCGTCGGCGCCGTTTACGAGATAGAGTCCGGATGCGTCCGGTTTTTATCATGACAAACAACTGTGACGGTGATCGATCATGTTGAAGATGCTCAAGATGAAACCACTGAACATGCCGCCCTGGCTCATTCCGATGCTGTATGTGGGCGTGACCATCGCTTGCGTCCTGGTGTTGCCGCGAATCGAGCAGAAATATCTCGCCGCCTACAGCCACGGCATGTCAGTCGCGTCGGCCCAGGCGACGCTGTCCGCCGTCGCCTCCGGGATGATGGCGCTAACCGGTATCGTGTTTGCGCTGGCCTTCGTCATGGTGCAGTTCAGCGCCATAGCCTATTCACCGCGCCTGGTCGCCTGGTTTGGCCGCGACCCGGTGCTGTTTCATGCGCTCGGTCTGTTCACTGCCACGTTTTTTTATGCCATCGGCACCCTGGCCTGGATCGATCGCGGAGGGGACGGTAGGGTCCCCCTGTTCTCAGTCGTGCTCGTGACGGTGCTGCTGATCCTTAGCATGATGGTTTTCGCCAAGCTGGTGCAGCGACTGAACGATATTCAGATTACCAACGTACTCCATTTCGTCGGTCAGCAAGGGCGCGAGGTCATCCGAGCGATGTTCCCGCGCCTCGACGCACCGGCGAGCGCGACACCGGAGTTGTGGAAAGCAGCGGTCGAGGCCGCCCGGCAGCGTCCGGTTACGCAGACCCTGCACTACTCGGGCGAGCCGCAGACGGTCGCTCGCTTCCAGATCGGCGCCCTAGTCCGGCAGGCCCAGGCGGTGGATGCCGTGATCGTGATGGAATGCGCCGTCGGTGACACTCTGGTCGATGACACCCTGCTACTGCGCGTGCATGGCGGCCGGCAGCCGCTGGCGGAGACCCCAGTCCGGCGGGCGATTCAGGTAGCGAAGGAACGCACCTTCGAGCAGGATCCCAAGTATCCCCTGCGCCTGTTGGTGGACATCGCCATCAAGGCCCTCTCCCCGGCCATCAACGATCCGACCACGGCGGTTCAAGCCATCGACCAGATCGAGGACCTGCTGCACCGCCTCGGCCGCCGCGCGCTCGACGCTGGCTGCGTGATGGATGATCGGGGCGATCTGCGTCTGATCTTCCCGACGCCCTCCTGGGAGGACTACCTATCGCTCGCCTTCGACGAGATCCGCCAATATGGCGTCAGTTCGGTCCAAGTGATGCGCCGGCTGCGCTCGGCTCTCCTGGGCTTGCTGGATTCCGTGACCGAGGCCGAACGCAAGGCCGTGGTGCAGCGGTATCTCCAGCATTTGAACCTGGTGGTGGAGCGTTCGATGCTCGATGCCGAGGATCGGGTGAGGGCCTTGCAGGAAGACCGGCAGGGCTTGGGCCTGTCGCGTCGACGGGCCGAACCCGAGCGGGACGCCGTAACCGGGCGCTGATAAACTCCGGACCAAGCACCTACATGTTACGAACCAGAGTATAAGCCGATGACAGCGATTGAACCGGCACTGATCGAAAAACTGAAGCAGTTGCCACCGCACAAGGTAGCGGAGGTGGAAGACTTCGTCGACTTCCTGCGTACCCGCGAGGATGACCACAGACTGACGCGGGCGGCGAGCAAAGCGGCCGAAACAAGCTTTGCGAAGGTTTGGGACAACGACGAGGATGCGGTCTATGACCGACTGTAACCGATCACCGCGAGAGCGAGAAGAACGACCGTGATGCGTTATGCCTTCGGCGATGTGATTTTGGTGCCGTTTCCGTTCACAGACCAGTCGGCTACAAAACAGCGGCCCACAGTGGTGATTTCCAGCAGCCGCTATAATGTGATCGAAAAGATTATCGACCGTCCCGTGTGAGGAGATGATGCAATCGGAAACGACCTTGACCGCCGCGCGCTTGCGGGCACCGCGCGCCGCCGCTATCGCCGGCATCCTGTTCGCGGTCCTGCTGATCACCAGCTTTGTGCTGCTGCGCCGCTCGATCCCGGCCGATCCGCTGGAAGCCGGGGCGTGGCTGGAGACGAATGCGAACAGCGTGACGATGGCGCTGAACCTGCTGCCGTTCGCGGGCATCGCTTTTTTGTGGTTCATCGGGGTGCTGCGCGACCGGCTGGGGGAACGGGAAGATCGCTTCTTTGCCACCGTCTTTCTCGGCAGCGGGCTGCTGTTCCTCGCCATGCTGTTCATGTCGGCGGCGATGGTGGGCGGCCTGATCATCGCCTACACGGCGGACCCCGGACGGATCGTCGGCTCCACCACCTTCACCTCCGCCCGCGCCATCGCCTATGAAGTGATGAATATCTATGCGATCAAGATGGCGGGGGTATTCATGATCGCTACATCCACCCTCGCGCTCCGCACCGGGTTCATCGCCCGCTGGATCGCGTTTCTCGGCTATGCGGTGGCGCTGCTGCTTCTGCTCAGCAGTCGCTACATCGAAGGAATCCTGCTGGTCTTCCCGCTGTGGGTGCTCTTGATCAGCCTTTACATCCTGATCGACAACCTGCGCCGACCGTCGCCAACGGCGGCCACCACATTGGAGCAAGAAAGCCATGACTAATAAAACCAAAGATGTACAAGACTCAGACGATGCTCAGACCCCCGAAAAACTGAAGACCAAGGACTACGACCGGGAGCTGACGAAGCTGCACATCGAACTGGTCAAGCTCCAGGAATGGGTCCGCCATAAGGGACTCAAGGTCTGCATCGTGTTCGAGGGCCGGGATGGCGCCGGCAAGGGCGGCACGATCAAGGCGATCACCGAGCGGGTCAGCCCGCGTGTTTTCCAGGTGGTGGCTTTGTCGGCGCCGACGGAGCGCGAGAAATCCCAGATGTACGTCCAGCGCTATATGTCGCACTTTCCGGCGGCCGGCGAGGTGGTCATCTTCGACCGCAGTTGGTACAACCGCGCTGGGGTCGAGCGGGTGATGGGGTTTTGCACCGAGGAACAGACCCAGCGCTTCCTGCGGATGGTCCCGCTGGTCGAGAAGGCGATGGTCGAATCCGGCATCATCCTTCTCAAATACTGGCTCGAAGTCAGTCCCGAGGAGCAGACCCGCCGGCTCGAAGCGCGCATCGAGGACGGGCGCAAGATCTGGAAGTTGTCACCGATGGACCTGCTGTCCTACAGCCGCTGGTACGACTATTCGCGGGCGCGCGATGCGATGTTCGCGGCGACCGACACCGCTTGGGCGCCGTGGTACGTGGCGCCTTCGGACGACAAGAAACGGGCACGGCTGAACATCATCCGCCACCTGCTGAGCCAGGTTCCCTACGAAGACGTGCCGCGCGACAAGATCAAGCTACCGAAACGGCAAAAGGCCGGAGATTATCGGGAACCGAACTATCCGTTCAAGTACGTTCCCGAAGTGTTTTGAAAGGACTTCCGCGTGGCAGGGCATCGCCGTCATCAACAACGTTTATCCTGATCCGACCCGGGGCGTCGTACCTGCGGACGCGATGCTCGCCCGCAAATATCCCAGGGGAATTCTGCCAAGGGAATCGCCTGGCGAGACCAACCACCGAGAACCAGCAGTACTGGGTCTTGGACGTCCAATTTGGTGAAGATGTGTGCCGAACCCGCAAGGACCACTCTGCGGAAAACCGGGTTCTGATTCGCCGCTTGGCGTTGAACCTGCCGCGCCGCCGCGCCGCTCTCAGCGATGATTACCGGTTGCGCCTGCGCTTCGGCCAGCCAAGTCCGGCTACCACATAGCGCGATTGCCCTGGTTGCTGAGCGCTGCGATCCTGCTCTAGGGCTGCGGTCAGGCCCTTTTGATCTCAATCCCAAGCTGTATTCATGAGTACGGCGAAGTCCCGGCGTGACAGCACCTGTGCGCAATCACGCCAGTCCTGCTTGGGCGGCTCCATCGTGCTGGTATAGCGCAAGTCGAAGCCGGTCGCTTCCCGCTGAGCGTTGATGTACTCGTCCAGCTTCTCGCCGAGGGTTTCGATGTCCTCGATCCACTCGTCCCTAATCGTGTCAGGCAACGAGCCGAACAGGTCATAGCGGTCACGCATCCGCTCTGACAGGCGTGCGTAGATCTTTTCGTCCACCGTCTGTTCATTGACCAGGTTCAGCATATCCACGATTTCGCGCTGCTGACCGAAGCGCTTGATCCGTCCAATCCGCTGTTCCAGACGGGTCGGATTCCAGGGCAGATCGATGTTGATCAACGAGCCAAGGGTTTGCAGATTCAGACCCTCGCAGGCGGCATCGGTAGCTACCATGATGCGGATCGCGTGTTCGGCCACGTTCTTCTTGAGCGTCTCGCGCTCACAACTGACGCTGTCGCCGTGCTGGTAGAGCCGACTGCGCCCCGCGCCGGCGTACAGGCCAATGGCCTCATCGGGGTAACGTGCGGCCAATGCCTCGGCCATCCATTGGGCTGTGTCGTAGTACTGGCTGAAGATGATGACGCCCAGTTCCAGCCATTTTTCCTGTTCCAGGTAGTGGATCACCGCGTTCAGCTTGGGGTCCTGCTCGATGCGTTCCAACCGGCTGATCAAGCGTGCAAGCACCTCGCGCTCCTCACCCGTTTCGACGGTCACATCAGCCTCCTGCTCGTCTTCTTCCTCATGGAGAGTGCGGCCCTCCAGCAGCATTCGGGCGGTGTTGAGTCCGGCCTGGATGCTGGAGCAGATGCGTTGCTCCAGCAGGTTCTTCATGAAGCCGCCGCCATTGCCGCGCTTGGCCAGCGCCTGGCCGAACTGGCGGGCTTCCCGGTACGCCTCGCGGAAGTCTTCGCTGGTCCGCAGCGCCTTGCCCTCGAACAACGCATCAAACCAGCGGGAGTCGCGCACCCGTTGGCGATCCGGGTGGATCTCGACCCCCACTCGGGTCAACAGACCCGCGTCCTCCAGCCGGACCCGCTTGCGCAACACGATATGCCGCACCAGCGGGTTCTCCCGTTGAAAGAAGGTCGCGCTGGCGATATGACGCTCCAGCGCCTCTTCCAGAATCTCCCGGGTGTCCTCGGACAGATCGGTGAGCGATTTCTGGGTCTGCCATTCCCCGTTTACCAACTCCAGATCCTGGCGGATGGCGGAAAACAACCGCCGGGCGCGCGGCTCCTGAGTGGAGTCCACCAACGGCAGCGGTGAACGCAACAGCTCCCAAGCGAACACGGGTTCGGTCACTTCCGTCGCGCCGGCGAGGATCGACAACGTCTTGCGCGGGTGATGCCACGGGGCAAAATCGTTGCCGAGGACGAAGCGGCCTTTGCCCTGATGGAGGATGCTCATCAAGTCCCACAAATCCTCGGGCCGGGTCTGGATCGGGGTGGCGGTACCCAACAGCAGGTGATCAGCGCGCGCTGCGATTTCGCGCATGAAGGCGAGCAGCGCGTTGGGTGTACCGGCATCGCCACCAAACCCCTGCCGAGTGCGCGCCTTGTGAGCCTCGTCGAGGATGACCACGCCGAAGCGCAGCCCCAGAAGCTGTTGCTTCTCCAGGGAGTCGCGCATCATCAAGCCGGTGGAAACGATGCCGATCCGCAGGGGGCACTGGGCAATCTGCTCGCGACCGGCCGGCGAGATGGCGCGCTCCTCGACATCCAGCCAGACCTTGCGCAGGGTGTCCCAGCGGGCGGTGGGGATGCCCAGTTTGTCGATCATTTCGGTCTGCCACTGCTCGCACAAGGTGGCCGGCGTGAAAATCACCACCGGGTTGCGCGCCTGATGTTCCTTGTCGGCCAGCAGACACAGGGTGAGCGCCGCTGTGCCGAGCGACAGGGTTTTGCCCAAGCCGACTTCATCGGCCAGCAGCAGCCGCACCACGGGGTGCTGGCGGTAGTGGCGCAGACATTCGGTGATGAAGCCTTGCTGCCAGGGCTGCAATGAGAGTCCTTCGCGGTACAAGGGGGACTCGATCAGTGCGGCAGGCGCGAGTTCATCATCCTCTTCGATCTCATCGAAGATCACCTCACGGCGGTAACCGCGCCGGCGCACCTCCCGAATGACCGCCTCCGGCAGCGGGCGGGCAGCGTTCCAGAGAAATTCAAACTCTGCTTCGATCCAGGCTACGCCTTCGGGGGATTCATCTTCCCAGAGGATTTCGTAGTGCCGCTGCCAGCCGCTGCGCGTCTCGTTCATTGAGCCGATGAAGCCCAGGGTGCGGCCGTCGGCCAGCGTGATGACTCCCGCCTTGCCGTGAAGGAAGCCGCAAATCGCATCCGGCGCCACCCGGACCGCCTGACCGTGTTTTTGTAGAAACGCATCGAGGCGGCGATAGCGATCACGGTTCAGCAGTGCTTCCGCCTCCAGGGCTTTTTCATTCCAGCGGCCCAGCATCCTGGCCTCGCGCAACTGCGCCACTTTCAGATCGTCCGGGTGAATGTCCACGTTGCAAACGATTTTCACCTCCGGAATGCTTTCCAGCAGCTCGTTGGCGACTTCGAACAGCGAGCTGGTGAAATAGCCGGCGATGCGCTTATAGCAGCGCGCCCCCTGCAAATGTTGCAGCAGGAAGCTGGCATCCAGGCGGTGGGTGCGGGAGGAAAAGCGGCGGATGGTCACTGCTTGAACATCTCGGTCAGCTTTTTGGCTTGACGCCGCCCCGGCGACCCAGGCCGAAACCGACGCGGTAAAGGTCCGGCATGTCGATGCGGCCATCTTTCTTGACATCGAACACACCCAGCCGGATCAGATCCTCCTTGATGCCGTTCCAACCCCGCTCGGCATGTTGCGGCGGCAGACGCTCTATGGGGGCCGCGCCCGGTCCACCCGGAAAATCGTGTATCCACCGTTGTTCGATCAAGGCGTACTCGCAGGGCACAGTCAGGCCGGCCAGCGGTGACATGAACATTCGCACCCAAGGATAATCTTCGGCCATTTCATCGACGCGAATCTCCGAAGCTTTTTGGATGCCACGCTTGATGCTTTCGTAGTGCAGCGCGCGTGGATGGTCGGGATAGCGTTCCAGGGAGTCTTCCGCGGCTTGACGAATCGCCGCCAGAAACGAACGGGGTGACGTGCGACCTTTGCCATCGGCCAGATGCCCCACCGCCCAGACATAAGGCACGCCACGCCGCCGGTCGCGTCCCATCCAGGGGCCGGCCAGGATCTCGAACAAGGCGCGCTGGGTCGGCGTTTCCTTTTTGATTTCGTCGGACAGTTGCCAGGCGCCTTTCGATTCGACGGGAAGCGCGTTGACCACCGAACGATAAAGCTCGCGCAGCCGCTCACCCTGTTCGTCCGGCGCGTTGATCAGCCGTTGCCACAGCAGCCCGTGCAGATCGTGCCGCGCCCAGGTCAGATCTGCTTTCGTGGCCAGCAACTTGGAGGCATCGGGGAAATCGGTCACGGTGCGCTCGAACTGATCCTCGCGCAGGAAGACCTTGGCGTGCAGCCGACGATAGGATTTGAGCCACAGCGCAACCCGTAACACATCACGCACGATGCCATCCATGACTCGCCAGTCGTTGCTGGTGCGATCCAAGGCATCGAAGATGACCAAGCCGAATCGTTGTTTCCCGGTGAAAGCGCTATTGGCTCGTTGCGTGAGCCTGGTTATATCTTCAGGATTTTCCTTCATCCATGCGACTGACTCGGCCCAATGTTCGCCGGGTAATTCCTCGGACAGCGTCTCAGCGAGCCAGCGCACAACAACAGCACGCCAGATGTCGTAAGCCTCGGTCCCGGAGTCGAGCATCTGTGCGAAGGTTTCGGGATTGGGGTAGTGGTCGATGGACTCCGTGACCGAAAACCCGATACGGACATCCGTATGGTCGAGTTCGCGAACCGATGATCCCAGTGTGGCGCGCAGATCGGATGAACCCAGCGCGGCAGTCCAGAACGATTTTCCTACCCCGCGGGCGCCGACGACCAGATTACATTCCAGGCGCAGTGCTTTGATGTGGGACGGCGGGATGTAAAGAGCGGCGGCATCCGGCGCTTCGCCATGATTGGCGGTCTCAATGGGCAATGCCGCAATGATGGCTTCGCGGATTTTCGTTACGTCAGCCATTGTCCTTTCTCTTCCTCGTTGCCGGGGACACGCGCCAGGTTTTCGATCAGTGACCCGAAAACAGTGTTGACCTCCCGCGCGTCAATCGACTCCAGGCGCGTATGCAGGGAACGTAGCGCCGCGAATCCGCGATGCCAGCGGACAATCCAAGGGTAATGTGATGCGCTTTCGTCAGACGCCTCAAAATTCCATTGTTCTCCGGCAACTTCGCCCGGAGGAACCTCGTCGTAAAGTTCTTCCGTGAACAGGTCGTAGCCGCTCTCGCACAGGCCGGCAACATACTGGGCAGTATCGGTTTCGGGAATCATCGCACCGACCATTTGCAGCCGCTCACGTATAGCTTCAGCTACGCCGGATGTACGCCAATGCCGGAACAGAATGCGATAGCCGGACCAGGTTTGCTCGCCATCGATGGCGAATAGCAGCACCAGGTAGGCGCCAAGATCGGTCACGCAACTCGAAGCCACTTCGTCGATACCAGCCCGCGAATCGAGCAGGATGACGTCGGGTTGCCAGCGCGTTTCCAAGGCATCGATCAGCCGTGAAAGCCGCTGTGACCAGGCTTCCCGCGCGCCGTCGCTCCGCATTTTCGGCATCCACACCCGCCCCAGTTTGGCTATGTACTCGCCGGGATCGCGGCCATGCGCTGGAACGACATTAATTTCCCCGTCGTGCGCGAGCGTACTCGTTGCCATCATGTCTTCGAACACGGCATCGCCGTTGTCCACCAGGTCTTCCACCAGCCAGTCGGCAATGCCGTAGGTGGGGCGACGCTCCTCGGGCAACAACGCGGACGACAAGCCCGGCGATTCGAGATCAAGGTCCAGCACCAATACCCGCTGGCCTGCTTGCGCCAGCGCCCAGGCGGACGCTGCCAGCGCGGTTGAGCGCCCGACTCCGCCCTTGATGGAAAAAAACACGATGCGTGGGGCACCGGTGGATTCCGGGGCGATGGAGGCCCAATTGCCCTCGGTGGCCAGCCGGTCGATGACCTGTACGCCTTCGAATCCCTCCAGCGGAAAGGTGGGCGCGCCGGCGCAAACGCTGTCCAGGTCCGACTCGAATAACACCGCGTTTTCGGCAGGGTAGGCATGGGGGCCGAGCCGTTCTTGCAGTTCGCAGGCGATGGCGTCGATCGCTTGTTTCGCTGTTGGATGGTTGCGCGCGGGTTCACCGACGACGAGCCGTATCCGGCCGTTCAGATCACGATTGATGAGAATCGGGCCGATGGTTGGCAGTCGGTCAGCGTGTGCGCGCAGCGCCTCGGCCACCTGCGGCAAGATTTGGTCGAATGTGGTCATATCAAACCCTCCCATTCGGCTTTTTTGATCAGTTGACGCACCTGATTGGCTCCGGTCTGGTGGGGCGTAGTGCGGGCAATGTCGAACTGGCTTTGGTGAGCGTAGCGCTGGGATACGTTCCAATCATCAAAGGGATTAACCGGGGGCAGAATGTAGCTCGCGCCCCGGTGATGACCGCAGCGGTAACTTTCATAGCGCGTCCATACCCCATCGGCATGAACGCGGTCGGGTTGACCGGTGGGCCGATCCTTGGCCGGGTCGAAGGGCATCCCAAAAGCCAGCATCAGCCGCTTCAATCCGCACTCCGCCGCCAGGCCGTACAGATGATCCGCGTTCGCCCAACGCTGTCCCTGGAACAAGCGCTCGGCATCGCTCCAGTGGCGCTCATGAGCATCCAGAAAGTCTGCTTGCATTTCGTTCCCCTCACCCCCCAAACCGCAAATTCTTGATCCGCGCTCCCAGCACTTCGGCGGCGGGGCGGACTTCCGGTTCCGGGGTCTTGCGTTCGATGCAGGCCAGCAGGTCGATGAGGATTGGCCGCACTTCGAGGAAGTCGGCCATTTCCGCCTGCAACTGGCTGATGATCGTTTGCGGTTCGGTTTCGGCGAGCATTTGTTGCAAGGCAATGATCAGCCGGCCAAGCCGGGTCGCGCCGAGTTCAGTGCTGTCGGTCAGGTCGCGGGATTTGAACTCGGTGAGGCGCTTGAGCCGGGCTTGATTGGCGGTCATGTTGCCCATTACCCGGGTGTAATCCTCCACGCGGAAGGCTTTGGCGAAGTTCTGGTAGTTGTCGAGCTTGGCGGCGCCGGTGGTCTCCATATCCATCATGCGCAGCAGGAAGCGCTCGATGCCGCTGAGTTTGGCCCAGGTGTCGGCGGCAAGACCCTCCGGGACCAGCAGGCTGTTGGCGGCTTCGGCGGCTTGCTGGACGATTTCATCCACCACGGTCACTTCGCCACGGGTGCGCGGGCGCAGGGCAAAGGCGGTCACGTCCTCGCCGCCGATCTGGGTGTAGGCGGTCAGCACCTTGAGGGCGGCGGCGTAACCGGCCATCTGCAAGTCGGAGTCGTTGAACACCGGTTCGCCGTGTTTGCGCTTCACCGTGTCGTTGAGGTGCATCATGGTTTCGATCTGCCGCTGCACCTCGGCGCGGACGGCGGGCATGATGCGTTGCTTGAAGCCGGTGCGTTCGCCGGCGGGGCGCTTCTTGAGCATCAGGATGAGCGTGCCCTGGACGTAGCCGCCTTTCTTGAGTTCCGAGGTGGTTTCGGTGGCGATGTACCAGGCGGCTACGACTTGCAAGCCCGCTGCCCAGAAGATGCCCACCATGTCGGACCACACGCCGGTGTCCTGGTGGGTGAACATCACGCACTGCATACCGTTGTCGGGCATGTGTTCGGCCATCGCTGTGTAGGCCGCTACCATGCCGCGCCGAAAGTCCTCGCCCGAGCCTTTGATCGCCAGCGCCCGGCGCGAATCCCAGACCCATTCGTCGAAAGGCTTTGGCGGGTTCTTGCGCAGCCAGGCGATGAAGAATTCGGTGATTTCGTGGTAATTCACCGCATCGGCGTAAGGCGGATCGGTCAAAAACATATCGCATTCCTTGCCGATAAAATTTGCAGGATTGGTGACTGCGATGGAGTTCGTGACGACCAATGTCCCCGACTTACCAGAGATGTCTCGCAATAGAAAGGCCCCTATGAAAGAGTAGCTTGCCCGCACCCCCCAATTTGAAATCGTATTGAGTGCCTGGTTTGAGAAAACCTGAAGGGGCAAATCTTGGGCCGGAGTACTACTCCATCTGCAAAGTTTTGCTGATCTGTCCAAAGCTCTAGCAAATGCCACGATAAGTTCTGTCGGACATGAGCAAATAAGTATTCTCTTCTTCAAAATGGCCAAACTAAGAATCTGCCGAGCCCCAAATAAATGATGCCAATAAGTCCAACCGCGTTCACGAGTAAGGCGCGTTGTTTCGTCACCCGGCTCAATAGCCATATCGGGTGCCAAGCCTGCTTCCTGCCAGTGCGAGAGATTAGCCGCAACGATGGCCTCGACCTTGCGCTCGCGTGCCAAATCGGCTTCAGTCACGGACGCGAAAAAGGTCTCCTGTCGCGACTTGTTCAAGCTCTCCTTGGTGATCCACTGAATGGCGTAGAGTCGTTCCTGAAAAATGTCCTCGGGCTTGGGCTGAAAATCGTGCTTTTCCCAGCGGCAAAGCCGATTACCAGTATTGCCGGCGACATTGCGGTAGTCACCGCGCAAGGTCTTGATGGGAGTGCGATAGGTCTTGCCGTCGAGTTCGTACACAAGCACCCCGTCCTGAACCGTCCCCTTTTCGGCAGCCTTCAATTCGGCACTTGTTACGCCGCTTATCACGTCGATGTCGAAGTCCTTGTTACCGTAGTTAGGCTTGAGTTTTGCGATGACTTTTTTGTCTTGTGAAATCACCCAACTTGGTGACATCGGCACCATCCAGCCGGTTTCTGGGCAGCGGGTCTCCAGGCTGTAGAGATAGGCTTTCGCGCGGTTACCGTGTGCGTCGTGCTCGATGCCGAGTTGGGTAATTTCCGCATCCACCGTCCTAGCCACTTCACGTTGCGCCTTTTCGATTTCGGCGCGGCGTTCGGGGCTGGCGCCGATGATGTTGAGCGCGCCCCAGGTCAACATGCAGGCGATGGGATTCAGGTCCGAGGCATAGACATCGCAACCCAGTCGCGCCGCTTCAAAGGGGATCGAACCGCCGCCGCAAAATGTGTCGCCCACGCGCGGGCGATGGCCGTAGCGCAGGATGCCGAGTTGTTCGACGAGTTCCGGGAAGGAATGCGCGTCGATGCCCCAATGCGCATAGTGGCGGTTGATGGCGAGCCACACGGGCGCATAAAGCCAGTCCTGATCGACTTCTTCCGGGCGCTTGCACGACGCGGCCTTTGCTTCGTAAGTCGCAAAGGTTGCCAACGCCTGGCGATACAGGATCAGCTTGTCATCGTCAGTCACCTCGCGCTTCCAGCGGAGAGTAATGCCCGCCGCGTCGCAATTCAGCGGAAAAGTCATCCAGCGAATGTCGCCGCCCGTTACTCCACTTGAGCAAATCTTGGCCTTGAAGTACTCCCAGGGGTCTTGTAGCTCGATACGGGCAGCAATTTCCTTAGCGGAAAAGGCATTGGCGGCCAGCGCCCGCCGCGCTAAGCCTTCATCATCGAAGGCCATGAGTTTCTCGAAGATTTCCAGGTCGCCTTCCGCATCGCCCGTAGGTGGCAACAAACTACCCAGCATGATAGCCCGTACCAGGATCAGCGGCTTACGGCCTTTCCAGTAGGAACCCAGGCCAGTCAGTGTCTGGCCGAGGTTCGCTTTGCGTTCCTTCTGCGCCTCGAAAGACACCTTTTGCGCGGGGAAGACCGATTCAATCAGAGCGGGGGCGTTTTGCAGGGCCAGCGGGTTTAATTCGTAGTTCATTCGCTTTCCGCGACCTCACCTGCCGCGTAAATAGTGAGCAGCAGTTCACTTTGATCAATCACCCGATACTCGGGTAATCGGCCCGACAACGACTCGCTGCGCGCCAGAATGATGGGTACCCCCTCGCCGCGTCGGTCCATGAACGTGGTGCGGGTGGTTTCAATCCAGTCCACATCAGCCGGGATAGGACACCGCGCCAACAAGCTGGTCAGGGTTTCATTACGGGCCATTTGCCGATAGGGCAGGCTCTCCGGTTCCAATGTGTTCGGCAAGCCGCCCGGTGAGTAAAGCTCCAGGCGATCCGCAAACAGACGCAACCGGATCTTGGCGCCGTGAATGGAATAGTCGCGATGCGCGACGGCGTTGACCACCGCCTCAAACACCGCTACCAGGTCGTACTGGGGAAAGTCCCGGCGTCCAATGGATTTCATAGCCGCTACTTTCATATTGCGGGAAACAAAACGACAGGCTTCAATCGCCTGCGCATCCAGCGGGCCAGTAAATTCCTTGGCGTCGAGCTGATAGAGGTACCCGCTGCCCTCAGGCGTCACGGTTTTTCCCCGATAGGCCACGGCCTGAATGAAGGCATTAGGCAGATAGCGGCGCGGATCGCTGCTCGCCATCAGAATGCCGCTGACCGTCGGCCGCCAGACGCCTTCCTCATCCTGCGCCGCCATGCCCAGTTTTGACAGCAGGGTTTGCGACTGATCCAGTGGGTGACTGGGTGCAAAACGCTGCCACAGGGCGTGCTGGAGCGTGTCCAGACCAGCTTGTGGCACCGGTGTTTCATCGAAGCGGATCAGCCGTGACTGGCTACGCTGTTGAAAAAGCCGGGCCAGATAATCGGGCGAGATCGGGCGCTTGGATGAACCCACGCGGTGCAAATACCCGCCGGGGCTGAGATGTACGAACAGGCTGCGCGCTACCACCACCCGGACTACGGGCTGTTCGATGCCGCCGGCAATCGGCAGGGTCAGGCGCTCAATGATTGGGGTCAAGGGTGGCTTGATGGAGTCTTCGCAGGCTTGGCGCGCCAGTGCTTCGACGGCATCCAGCCGCTCCAGGGGAATGCCGGTGATTTCACGAGTCCTGTCGTGTACGCCGAGTATCAGTACGCCACCGTGGGCATTGGCGAACGCCGCCAACTCGTCCGCCAGTTCATTTTGTTCAGGTCCGCGAATCTTGCTCCCGGCAAAGCGCACTTCTTTCAGTTCCAGAAAGCTGTCTTCGCCCAAGCGGATTTTTTCGATCAGTTCACTGCGCGAGGCCCGCATTTCAAACTTCCTTGCATTATCGTTTGGCAGATTGACGGCTCCGTCAACCCGGTGTGATCAGGGTCGCTTGGGGGAAGTAACCGGCATACTTGCCCGCATCCCGCGTCAACAGCGGAATCCCAAGCACGGATGCATGGGCGCCGATAAAGAAATCCGGGAGCACGCCGCGCTTCGTGCCTTTTTGCCGACGGTATTGGAGGAAGGCTTTTCCCGCCAAGAACAGGGCTTCTCGCGGTATGGACTCGACGATCAATCCCGCCTCGGACACCATGACCTCCAATTCTTCGATACGATGGAAGGCAATGGACAATTCGGCATAAATGACCGGATTGATGAGCAGGGCACCCTGCAGGGCAGCTCGATCCAGTTGCGCTTGCGACCAATCGGCCCATGCGGGGTCTTCTTCGATAACATCAAGGATGACGTTGGTATCCACCAAAATCACGTCAGTTTTCGCCCCGTGTCAGGGCCATGATTTCGTCCGTGGTCATTTTGACCGTGGCGATGCCGCGTAAGGTCGAGAAACGGCTGACGGTGGGCTTAATGAACCGGTTGCGGTCCGCGGGGACGACCAACACCTGACCTTCCTCCGTAACCTGGAAATCAACCGCGCTACCGGCTTGCAAGCCCAGCAGATCCCGAATGGATTTGGGAATGGTGACTTGCCCCTTACTTGTGAGTGTCGTAGCCATGCGTTTTGCTCTTGGGTAATACAGAAAAGTTGATGGTATTACCCCATACCATGACGCGCAACACGTTTATTCATCTGTAAACAAATCCAGCGTGGGGCGCTCGGTATCCTCCCCGGCGCGCTGACGCCGAGTGCGCGGAGCAAGTTGCTCGCTTTGCGCCACATCGCCCAAGGCATGACGCAAGGCCAGTCGCCAGCCTTTATCGCCATCGTGAAGTCCACCCGTACTCATGGCGGCCATTCCAAACAGCCACCAGCGTTCTTCGGGGCGCAGCGCCAGCCAGTTGCGCACCGCAACTGGGATCTTTTCCAGTTCGATATGTTCCACCGCCCAGGCCAGCACACAGAGTTCCTTGCCCAGCAACCGATCCACCGGGTTATCGCCGACCTTCCAGGCGCTGGGCCTGAGACCGTGGGCGATCAGACGGGCGTTGAAGGCGCGTTGCACTTCGGAACGAATCGCGGTCCATCCAGCGCGATCCAGCAGCACCCGGTCAATGACGGCCTGCTCGCTGCTCGTTGCCTGCAAACCCAGGTATTCGCTGACTTGCACCCGTCCGTTGTTGCTGCGCGGGATGATGACCTTGAAATGATGCGGGTCCGAAGTCGCGGGTACGCCAAAGCCCAGAGTTGGGCGCGCAGGGCTATCTTTGCCGGATGCGCTGCGCTGATCCGGCCTACGGTTGGCCATCGATTCAGGTCTCCTGAATCACATCGCCGGGCTTGAGTTCGAGACTGGCCAGCCTGGCGAACTCCTTGGCGGCAAAGCCCGTGTCGAACTGAATGCCATCGGTGATAGTAATAGCCACCGGGGCTTCGGTCTCGTTCAGCACCTGACGGAGGCTGTTGACGACGCCTTCGATCATGCTGGCAGTCACCTCACGCTCCTGAAAGCGCACCGTCACCGTGTTTTCGCCTTCGCCGATTTCGATGCGCACGCCCTTGAAGCGCGTCCCCGGCTGATCACGAAAGCGGTTGATCACGCCGTAGACCCGGTCGGTGGTATCCAGTGATACGCGCTTGGGCGTCAGCTTGGCCGGTTTGGCATCGACGATCTGCACGGTCTTATCGCTACTGGCCGGAATCTGGAAGTCAGCGGTTTTATTGGCCTCCCCGGCGCGGGCGTAGACCAACAGGCGGGCGGCCTGCGGACCGATCTCGAACGGCTTCTCGTAGGGCGCGCCGTCTTTGGGATTGGAGCCATCCAGCGTGTAGAGCAGATCCGCTTTGGGCGTACAGGCCAGCGTGACGCGCCGCTGATCCGCCGCCGGTTCAACCTGATGGCGGATCTTGAGGTCCGCCAGCCAACGCACCGCCGGGCCGCTCTCAAACTGGCCAGTCGCGTCTTTGACCCAGAAGTACAGTGTGCCTTCGCTCGTGCTGAAGCTGTCCAGATCATCGACCAGCCGATTCCGGTCTGACGCCTCCGGCTTGGTTGCCCAATAGACAGCCGGGCTTTCGCCGGCGTGGCGCGGAGTAAGGTTCAGGAGGGTTTCGCCGGTTTCAGGGTGAACGCCAACCACCGAGATATTGACGGTGGTCTTGTCCTTCGGAAAAGGCCCCTTCTCAACATACCCGTCCTCGCCCAGCCGCCAGCGGCCCTGTTTGAGAGCCTCGGCCTTGAGCGTGTCCATCCCACTGCTGCCAGGCATCCACGGCCAGACCGGATGGCTCTTGGCGCGGCTGACGACATCCTTCCACGGCGTGCGGCGGTTGTCCTTGCCCGACGGCCACAGATACTCCTCGGCCATCGCAAAGTACTCGTTGAAATTCCCGGTCAGATCCATTGCCAGCTTGTAGTTGGCGCGGGGGCTGGCCAGCAGGGCCTCGATCTGGGTTTCCGCCGACTGATCGCCCTTGCCCAACTTGAGGCCGTTATCGATGGTGACCGCAACCAGAACGTCACGGTCATCAACCGGATCGTTGGCGGGAAAGTAAAGGCGGTTGTAAGCGGCGGACAGCGCTTTATTGAAGCGGTCCTCGGCTTCTTCCATCCGGTCGCGGGCTTCCTCGTACAGCGTGTCGCCGGGTTTCAGGCGCTTGTGGATTTGCTCAATGGCATAGAGTTCGCGCAAGCGGTCTTCCACGGCATCGGCCAAGTGGCTGTCCTGGCCGGTGAGCACCAGCAGGTTGTTTTTCTCCTGCTGGTAGTCGAAGAAGTTCTGCAACTCGCTGGGCGGCACCTTGCCATCGGGCTTGATCACGATCAGCGTGCGCGGACCGGTGAGCTTGAGTTCGTCGAGCTTGGGCAGGACTTGCACGTCCTGACAGGCGTTCCGGCGCTCCGGTTGCAAAAGGCCGGTCAGGCGGTTGATCAGCGCCTGATCGATTTTCGGCTGAGGCGCTTCTTTGGCGTTGCGCTCGATTTGGCGCGACAGGTTTTCGGTTTCCTTGACGAAGAAGCGTTGCTCCTCGCGGTGCAGATACCAAGCCTGTTCACGCAGCCGTTGCAGGGCTTGAAGAAATTCGTCCGGCTTGCGATGGGGCGCCGCCAGGTATTCGATGACTTCACTCTCGGACAGGCCAATCCGGCCACCGACTGCCCGCGAGAGAGATGAGGCCAGCAGGAGCGTCATAACCTGCTGCGCGGCATCGCCGCTTAACTCCGCGTCGATCAACTCGGCGCTGGCGTTGCCGTGGTCGGCGATGTCGCGGGCCAGTGCCGGCATCAGCGTGGGGGCGATCCGTTCGATCTCGTCCTTGACCTGGTCGTCGTTGAGGTCCAAATGCTGGGCGCCGATCAAGAAGACATCATCGGTGGTGCGCCCGGCGACGCTCTTTAGCAGCCGGGCGGTGAACTGCATCAAACCGCGCGTCTGCCGGAAGCCTTCGTTCTCCTTGAACAGGGCGACCAGATGCTTGAAGGACGGATGGAAGGGATAGGTTTCCCGCACCTGTTCGGCGATCTGCTCCAGACTGGCGGCGATGATGTAACCGCCGTCCTCGGCCTTCTTGACCTGCTGGGCGTACTCGTCAGCGAGATCGGCGATCACCCGTTCATCGGGCAACGCATCGATCAGCCGCTTCTTGAGAATTTCGTAGATTTCATTACCGGCCAGTTGCACCGGCGTCAGCGTCATGGCCTGGCGGCGGGTTTCCTGTTGCAGGTAGGACTTACGCATTGACAGGAGGTTGAAATTGTGGATTCAGGTGCTCCAAGTTAGGGGTGAACGTTTGGATGAATGCAGCAATGATCGGATTAAACAACTCACGCTTTAAGCGATAGCAATTAC
>JBATNZ010000242.1:0-4283 GCA_049290615.1 Candidatus Contendibacter sp. | reverse complement strand
ATCGCCGACGTGCTGCAGGCGCGCGGCGAGTTGGACGAGGCGCTGCGCATCCGCCGCGAGGAGGAATTGCCGGTCTTCGAGCGGCTGGGCGATGTGCGGGAGCGGGCGGTGACGCTGGGGAAGATCGCCGACGTGTTGCAGGCGCGCGGCGAGCTGGACGAGGCGCTGCGCATCCGGCGCGAGGAAGAACTCCCGGTCTACGAGCGGCTGGGCGACGTGCGGTCGCTGCTGGTCTGCCGCGCCAATATCGCGATCAATTGCCTGGCGCGCGGTTCGGCGGGAGACCGCCAGAAGGCGTTGGAGCTATTGAATTTGGCCCTGCAAGACGCGCAACGGCTGCAACTTCCCGAAGCCCGGCAAATCGCCGAGATCATCCGGCAGGTGGAAAATCCATCGGAATCGGCTCGACGTGACGGCTAACCCACCTTCGTCTCCGGCAGCCCCAGCCCAAACTGACGGATACGCTGGATTTCGTCGCGCAGTTTCGCTGCTTCCTCGAATTCCAGATCGCGGGCGTGGCGGTACATGGCCTGCTCCAGTTGCTTGATTTTCTTCATCAGCATCGCTGGCGTTTCGCGGGCGTAGGCCGCCGTTTCCTCGGCGACCTGGGCGTATTGCGCCGCCGGAACCTGCGTGCCCGGATAAGCGCCTTCCATGATGTCGGTCACCGCCTTCTGAATGCCGCGCGGGGTGATACCGTGCGCCTGGTTGTACGCCTGCTGTTTGGCGCGACGACGATCGGTTTCGTCCAGCGCCCGCCGCATCGAACCGGTGATCTGGTCGGCGTACAGAATCGCCTTGCCGCGCAGGTGGCGGGCGGCCCGCCCGACGGTCTGGATCAGGGACCGTTCCGAACGCAGGAAGCCTTCCTTGTCGGCGTCGAGAATCGCCACCAGCGACACCTCCGGCAAATCCAGCCCTTCCCGCAACAGATTGATTCCCACCAGTACGTCGAACCGCCCCAGCCGCAGGTCGCGAATGATCTCGACTCGCTCCACCGTCTCGATGTCCGAGTGCAGATAGCGGACCTGTACCCCATTCTCAGACAGATAGTCGGTCAGATCCTCGGCCATGCGCTTGGTCAGAGTGGTGACCAGCACCCGCTCGCCGGCGTTGACCCGCTCACGGATTTCCCCCAGCAGATCATCCACCTGATGCAGCGCCGGCCGCACCTCGGTTTCAGGGTCCACCAGGCCGGTGGGCCGCACCACCTGCTCGACCACCGCGCCGCCGGAACGCTCCATCTCGAACGGCCCGGGCGTGGCGGAAATGAAGATGGTCTGACCGCTCAACCGCTCGAACTCGTCGAAACGCAACGGCCGGTTGTCCAGCGCCGACGGCAGCCGGAACCCGTACTCGACCAGGGTTTCCTTGCGCGAGCGGTCGCCCTTGTACATCGCCCCCAGTTGCGGCACGGTGACGTGGCTTTCGTCGATGAAGATCAGCGCGTCCGGTGGCAGGTAATCGAACAGGGTGGGCGGCGCCTCGCCCGCCTCGCGGCCCGACAGATAGCGGGAATAGTTCTCGATGCCGCTGCAATAGCCCAGTTCCAGGATCATTTCCAGATCGAAACGGGTGCGTTGCTCCAGCCGCTGCGCTTCCAGCAGCTTGCCGATGGCATGGAGTTCGTTCAGCCGTTCCCGCAACTCGTCCTTGATCCGCTCCACCGCCTGGAGAAGCTGCTCGCGCGGGGTGACGTAGTGGGTCTTGGGATAGACGGTGTAGCGCGGCAGCTTGCGCGAAACCTTGCCGGTGAGCGGATCGAACAGGCTGAGCGATTCAATCTGATCGTCGAACAATTCCACCCGCAAGGCTTCCTGATCGGATTCGGCCGGATGGATGTCGATGATCTCGCCGCGCACCCGGAAGGTGCCGCGCGCCAGCTCCAGATCGTTGCGGGTGTACTGCAAATCCGCCAGCCGGCGCAGGATGGCGCGCTGGTCCACTTTTTCGCCGCGCACCAGATGCAGGAGCATCTTCATGTACCACTCGGGATCGCCCAGGCCGTAAATCGCCGATACGGTGGCGACGATGATCGTATCGGGGCGCTCCAGAATCGCCTTGGTGGCCGACAGCCGCATCTGTTCGATATGCTCGTTAATCGAGGCGTCCTTCTCGATATAGGTGTCCGACGACGGTACGTAGGCTTCCGGCTGGTAGTAATCGTAATAGGAGACGAAGTACTCCACCGCGTTGTCGGGGAAAAACTCGCGCATCTCGCCGTACAGTTGCGCCGCCAGGGTCTTGTTGGGCGCCAGCACCAGCGCCGGACGTTGCGCGGCGGCGATGACGTGGGCGACAGCGAAGGTTTTACCGCTGCCCGTGACGCCGAGCAGGGTCTGATGCGCCAGACCCGCGTTCAGCCCGGAGACCAGGGCGCGGATGGCCTCGGGCTGATCGCCGGCGGGTTGGAAGGGAGCGCGGAGCGTAAAGGACTTGTTCGTCTGCATGGAAGTTTGGCCGGGCGAAAATTTCCAGTATTATCCGACACTGCGCTTAACCTTTGTGTTCAAACTCTTCAGCGTCCAGGAGCCCCCGTGAGTATCCCTCTTTCCGAACGAGTACAGCGCATCAAACCCTCTCCCACCTTGGCGGTGACCGCCAAGGCCAACGAACTGAAGGCCGCCGGCCAGGACGTGGTCGGTCTGGGTGCGGGCGAACCGGATTTCGACACCCCCGATTTCATCAAGGAAGCGGCGATCAAGGCCATTCACGCCGGTTTCACCAAGTACACGCCGGTTGACGGCACGGCCGGTTTGAAAAAAGCGATCATCGCCAAGTTCCAGCGCGACAACGGCCTGAACTACGAGCCGAAGCAAATTCTGGTGTCCTGCGGCGGCAAGCAAAGCTTTTACAACCTGGCCCAGGCGCTGCTGAACGCCGGCGACGAGGTGATCATCCCGGCCCCGTACTGGGTGTCCTACCCGGACATGGTGCTGCTGGCCGATGGTACGCCGGTGATCGTCGAGGCCGACATCGGCCAGCAGTTCAAGATCACCGCCGCGCAACTGGAAGCCGCCATCACTCCACGCACCAAGCTGGTGGTGATCAACAGCCCGTCCAACCCGACCGGCGTGGCCTACAGCGCCGCCGAACTGACCGCGCTGGGCGAGGTGCTGCGTCGGCATCCGCAGGTCTATATCGCCACCGACGACATGTACGAACACATCCAGTGGACCGGGGAGAAATTCAGCAACATCCTCAACGTCTGCCCGGACCTGTACGACCGGACCATCGTACTGAACGGGGTATCGAAAGCATACTCAATGACCGGCTGGCGGATCGGTTACTGCGGCGGGCCGCAGGATTTGATCAACGCCATGACCAACATCCAGTCGCAGAGCACCTCCAACCCGACCTCGATCTCCCAGGTGGCGGCGGAAGCGGCGCTCAACGGCGACCAGTCCTGCATCGCGATGATGACCAAGGCGTTCAAGGAGCGCCATGACTACGTCTACGCCACCTTGAAGGCGATGGATGGGGTCGAAGTGGCGCCGGCTGACGGGACGTTCTACATCTTCCCCAGCTTCCAGCGAGCCATCGAGCGGCTGGGCTTGGCCAACGACATTGCTTTTGCCGAGTTATTGCTCACCGAGGGTGGCGTGGCGCTGGTGCCAGGTTCGGCGTTCGGCGCGGAAGGCTGCGCGCGGATTTCCTTTGCGACCAGCATGGCGAATCTCACCAAAGCGCTGGAGCGGATTCAGCGGGTGATCGCGCGCTGAACCGGGATTGACAGGGTGGATGGAGATCAATAGAATCCCCTTTCTCTTATTCCCCGGTAGCTCAGTCGGTAGAGCAAGTGACTGTTAATCACTGGGTCCGTGGTTCGAGTCCGCGCCGGGGAGCCAAATAAAACAAGGGCTTATCCAAATCTGGATAAGCCTTTTTTCGTTGTGGCTAGCAGCATGGCTAGCAGAATTGAGGGTGCTAGGGGTCTCTAGCCACTCCACACAGGCCGTTTCCGGCTTGGGCGGGCACAATGAGAACAGCCAGGGATGCACAAATTCAGCGCAACCGACACAACTATGAGGACCACGGCGATGAACCGCATGATGATCTTGAGGTTGGCTCTGATCGCCTTTGCTAGTAGCGCCAGCGCGGGTTGGTTTGGTCCAAGCAGCTACGAGGAATGTGTGCTCGATAACATGAAAGGAGTTACTAGTGGTTCAACCGTTCTCAATTGATGGATAGAGGCGCTTGAGTTTGATGCGGGCATCGGGGGTAGTGAATCGCCAATTGACTGGCCTGGGGTCGGCATTGCGCGCCTGTTCCCAGGCGGCCAC
>JBATNZ010000241.1:0-8348 GCA_049290615.1 Candidatus Contendibacter sp. | reverse complement strand
GGCCCGACCCACGCCACGTTCCCGCGAGGCAGTGCTGGCGCTGTTGCGGGAACGGTTGGGGGAACCCGCGTCCGCCGTTCCGGCGGTGGAGCCAGCACTCGCGCATTCGCGGCGCGGGCCGCCGGCGTGACAGCGAAGGGTGCGGTCTATCCATCGCCGTGCCGGTGCCGGTGATGGATATCCGGGTAGTGCGGATGAGCGTGTTCCAGGCGGGCGTGGACGTGTTCGTGCGCGTGCGGTTCGCCGGGAGGATCGTTCGGCCGGTGCCGGTGCTGGTGATGGTCGTCGTGGGTGTGCCGGTGTTGGTGGACCATGCCGCCGTGGACGTGCGGATGAGCGTGCCGCTCGGTCAGGTGCAGATAGACGCCGGCGAGCATCAGGGCGCCGGCTACGATCAGTTGCGGGGTTAAAGACTCGTCCAGCAACGCCACGGCGATCACCGCGCCGAGGAACGGAGCCGTGGCGAAGTAGGCGCCGGCGCGGGCGGCCCCGAGATGGCGTAGCGCCAGCACGAAGCCGATCAGGCTGCCGCCGTAACCGATGGTCCCGACCACGCCCGCCGCCACGGCGAGGCCCGGGGTCGGGAGAGGTTCCCCCACGGCGGCGGCGATAGCCAGGGTGATCGGGCCGGCGACCGCGCCTTTCACCATCACGATCATCATCGGGTCGGCCGCCGCCAGCTTGCGGGTCAGGTTGTTGTCGATGGCCCACGCCAGACAGGCGCCCGCCACCGCCAGCGCGCCCGGCCGCAGGCCGCCGAAATCACCCTGCCAGGACAGGATCGCCGCTCCGGCCAGGATGGCCAGCGCGCCCAAGCCGACCCGGCGATCCACACTCTCGTGGAATATCAGCCAGGCGATCAGCAGGGTGAAGAGGCTTTCGAGGTTGAGCAGCAGCGCCGCGCTCGCGGCGGGCGTCGCGCGCAGCCCCACCATGAGCAGGATCGGTCCCACCAGCCCGCCGGCAATGACGACACCCGCCAGCCAGGGCCAGTCGGCCACGGTCAAGGGCGCTTCCACGCGCCGGAACCCGAAGAGGGTGCGAACCGCCAGCGCCATGGCCAGCCCACCCCCCGCGCCCAGGTAGAGCAAACCGGCCAAGGTAGTCGGTCCCATCGCGCCAAGTAACAGTTTGGCGAACGGGGTGCTGGCCCCGAACAGCGCCGCCGACAGCAGCGCCAGCAACACGCCACGCAACCGATCATTCATCACCGAGTCCTTTACCTTCACGGTAGGTTGGGGTGGAACGATGCAAGGGCGCGTCGATCGCCGCCAGGCGGATGACTTCCGCCCTCAGCGCACCTGAACTCGACCCCCCGGATCAAAACGCCATGGCGCTTCGATGCGCAACAGTTCAACTTGCTGGCGTAGTTCGGGTGGAAAAGGCGGATAGGGCGCGGCCAGTTCGACGATCCGCCGCGCCGCCCGGTCGAGTTCGACACTGCCGGACGAGTGGAGGATGCGCACGTCCCGCAAGCTGCCGTCGGCCCGGATCGCGACGTCCAGCAGTGGGCCGGCGCTGAGATTCAGCCGTCGGGCCGCGTCGGGAAAGTTCATCTCGCCGACCCGCGTGACCTTACGCACCCAGTCGGCGGCATAGAACCCGGCCAGCGAGCGGGTATCGGCGAGGCTGACCCGCTTTTCACGGGCGGCGCGACTCGCCCGTTGTTGGGTTTCCGCGTCCAGGCTGACGATCTGACCCAGCAGGGCGGTGCTGTCCAACCGGCCAGGTATGCCTGTTCCCGCGACGCCGCCGCGTTTGGAACGCTCCGGCGGGTAGGCGGGCGGTTGCGCGGACGGTGGGGGGGGCTGTGCCGGAGTGAATCGCGGCGGCGATGACGGCTTGACCGCTGGCGGCTTGACAGACGATTCCATCGCCGCGTGGGGAGGACCGATGGGTTTGGCGGGCAAAACTGGCGATGGGGCCGGTTTCGGCGGCGCGACCGGTTTAACCACAGCGCGCGGCGCTGGCGTGATTTTCGCGACCACCGGTGGCTTGGCCGGCGCCACCACCGGCGTGACGGGTTTTGGCGCCGGCTGGGTGGCGGCCACGGGTTTGGGTGGAAAAATCGGTGCCGGTAGCGGAGCGAAGATGGGCGCGGGGAGGGGTGGCGTGACTGGTAGGGGGGCCGTGGTTGGTGTCACGGGTTCTGGGAGAACGACGGCCACGGCTGGGCTGGGTTGGGCCGCGGGTTCCGCCGGCCCCGGCGCGGCGGCGGTGGACTCTGAAACGTTCGGCCGATCCATCGGCGGCAGTAGCACTACATCGAAGCGCGGCGGCTGGGGATAGCGGAGCGACCACCCCTCGGCCGGGATGCCAAGCAGCGCCGCCGCGTGCAGGCCGAGCGCCAGCAGCAACGCCAGTGCCAGCCGGCCAGTCTCTTTCGCGCCGCGGGCGATGCCGTTCATCCGGCGTCGGCGACCGTCAGCGCCGCCTGCGCCGTTCGATGGCGGTCATCAACTCGCCGCCGATGTCCAGCCCGAACTGGGCGTCCAGTTCCCGCGCGCAGGTGGGGCTGGTGACGTTGATTTCGGTCAGAGAGTCGCCGATCACGTCCAGGCCGACGAATAACAGCCCCATCTCCCGCAGCCTCGGCGCGACCTGCGCGCAGATCCAGCGGTCACGGTCGCTCAGTGGCACGCCTTCGCCCCGGCCGCCCGCCGCCAGGTTGGCCCGGGTTTCGCCGGCCTGTGGAATCCGCGCCAGCGCGTAGGGAACCGGCTCGCCGTCGATCAGCAGGATGCGCTTGTCGCCGGCCGTCACCTCCGGGATATAACGCTGCGCCATGGTCAGCCGCCGGCCGTGGGCGGTCAGCGTTTCCAGAATCACGTTGAGGTTGGGATCATTCTGCCGCAGCCGGAACACCGACGCCCCGCCCATGCCGTCCAGCGGTTTGACCACGATGTCGGCGTGTTCGCCCAGAAACGCCTTGAGTCGCGCCGGCTCCCGGCTGACCAGGGTCGGTGGACAGCATTGCGGGAAATGCAGGGCGAAGAATTTCTCATTGGCATCGCGTAGGCCGCGGGGTTTGTTGACCACCAGCGTCCCGGCCATTTCCGCCAGCTCCAGCAGATAGGTGGTGTAGATGTACTCCATGTCGAACGGCGGATCCTTGCGCATCAGGATCACGTCCAGCGCCGCCAGCGGCAGTTCCCGCTCGCCGTGGAACGCGAACCAGCCGTGTTTGTCGTCCAGGACACTCAGCAGGCGAGTGCGGCCGAACGCTTCGTTGCCGCGGGCATACAGATCGGCCTGCTCGAAATAATGCAACTCCCAGCCACGGGCCTGAGCGGCCAGCAGCATGGCGAAGGTGGTATCCTTTTTGATGGTGATGGTGGCGATGGGGTCCATCACCACGCCGAGCTTGAGGGTCATGATTAACCGGTCCGTGAGGTTGCGCGGCTCCGCTTCGAGCCGTTGACGGGCGGAGCGGAGGGCGGTTGCGGGAACTAAAATAAGGAAAGATGCCGTTTCCGTCATGGCATCCTGGCCGCTAGTATGCTAAAAATCACATAAAAAATACTAACGCGCTGTTTCGGCCCAGCGCTCCGGCCGTTTCGCTTCAAATCCCGCTCAGAGGACAGTCCTGTGGCAGATGCGGCACCTACGACTCCTGCAGCGTCACTCCCGCTGCATCCCTTTGATATCCTGTTACAACTCGACCAGCGTATCCGTGCGCGGATTCCGGTCGCGGTGGCCGGGGCGCAGTTGTCGGAGAGTCGTGGGCGGTTGGCGCTGCGCCTGGGGTCTTGGAATCTGTTGTTCCCCATGGACGATGTGGCGGAGATTGTTCCTCTGCCTCGTGTTACCCGGGTGCCGGGGGTGCGGCGCTGGTTGCTGGGCATCGCCAACCTGCGCGGCAAGGTGATCTCGGTCTCCGATTTGCGGGATTTTCTAACTGACCGGCCCACGACGCAGCTGCCAAGCAGCCAAACTGTCGTGCTTCGCGCGGGCGCGTGGGATTATGGCCTGCTGGTGGACGAGGTTGTCGGGATGCGGCACTTCGGGTCACAGCACCGGCTGGCCAACCTGGATGCCGTGGATGCGAGCCTGCGTCCCTACGTTATCGAGGCATTTCTGAACGACGGTCAGTACTGGCTGGCCTTCGACGCCGGTAAGCTGCTGGCGGATCCCGGATTCCTGCATGCATCCCAGTAAAGTTTCGAGGGTTCCCTCCGTCGGACTCACCGACGGGGCTGGCCAGGATGTTCAGTTCCAATGAGAATAGAAAATGCGTGACTCGCGAGATGATTCGGTTTTGAAAGGGTTCTCCGCCACCTATCTGGCGGTGCTGGGCTCGCTGGTGGTGTTCATCGTGCTGATGGGCATCATCTTTGTGACCTTGGGACGGCAGAGTGCGCAGAACGAAACCTACTTCAAGCTGGCCAGCGAGCAGCGCCTGCTGTCGCGCGCGATCGTAGCCGAGGCACTCGAGGCCGCGCGGGGCAAGGAAACGGCGTTCGCCAAGCTCAAGGATAGTCGCGACCGCTTCGTACAGGCGCTGGACGATCAGAAAAATGGCAGCGCCACGCTGGGGTTGCCGCCGGCGCCAGCGGCGGTGCAGCCGTTCCTGGACGAGCTGGCAAACCGTTGGAAGCCGATCAAGGCCGATATCGATATTATTTTGGCCGGGCGCGGTCCCGTGGTTTCGGTCGGCAATTTCGTGCCCTTGCTGCAAAGCTCCCTGGACAATATGAACATCCTGTCCGACGGGATCGCTAAAAGCCTGGCCAACAATCGGGCCGACGCCCGGCAAGTCTACCAGGCCACCAAGCAGTTGCAGTTGGGCGAACAGATCGCGGGCGATCTCAAGCGGATGTTGAGCGAGGGCGGCCTGAGCGCCGCCACCGCCGCCGACCGGTTCAGCCGCAACGTCAACCTGTTTGGTCAGATCCTCCGAGGGATGCGGGAAGGCGGCCAAGGAATCGATCGGGTTAACATCCCCGACAGCGCCGGCAAGCTGGCCGAACTCGCCGAACTGTTCAAATCGCTGGAGGCCGAAACCACACGCATCGTCGAGAACTCGCCGGAACTGGTCAAGGTCCAGAACGCTGCCCAGGGCATTGCCAACAAGGGTGACGCCCTGTTGGAGGCGACCACCCGGTTGCTCGATCAGTATGCCGAAAGTGGCCGCCAGTTCTACATGCTCGGCATCCCGCTCAGCTATCAAGTGGCCTATGTGCTGGGCGTAGTCGCGCTGATCCTGCTGCTGCTGTTGTTCTATGTGCAGAACCGCGAAAGCCGGCAGCGACTGGTCGAGGCCGAACGGCGCAAGCAGGAAACCGAGGAACAGAATCGCCGCAATCAGGACGCCATCCTGCGCCTGCTTGACGAACTGGGTAATCTGGCCGAGGGCGACCTGACCGTGCAGGCCAGCGTGACCGAGGACATCACCGGCGCCATCGCCGACTCGGTCAACTACGCCATCGAGGCGTTGCGCGACTTGGTGTCCACCATCAACAATACCTCGGGGCTGGTCTCCGCCGCGGTGCAAGAAACCGGCGCCATCGCCGACAGCTTGGCCAAGTCCAGCGAGATTCAGGCCCGGCAGATCGAGAACGCCAGCGCCACCGTGACGCAGATGGCCCAGTCCATGGATGAGGTCTCGGCCAAGACCGCCTCCTCCGCCGAGGTGGCCGAGAAATCGGTGGGCATCGCCCACGAGGGCGGCGACCGGGTGCGACGCACCATCCACGGCATGAATACCATCCGCGAGCACATCCAGGATACCTCCAAGCGTATCAAGCGTTTGGGCGAGTCCTCGCAGGAAATCGGCGACATCGTGGCGCTGATCAATGACATCGCCGACCAGACCAACATCCTGGCGCTGAACGCCGCGATCCAGGCCTCGGCGGCGGGTGATGCCGGCCGTGGTTTTGCGGTGGTCGCCGACGAGGTGCAACGACTGGCCGAGCGTTCCAGTAACGCCACCAAGCGCATCGAGACCCTGGTCAAGACCATTCAGGCCGACACCAACGAAGCGGTCATTTCCATGGAGAAGAGTACCTCCGAGGTGGTCAGCGGCGCGGGGCTGGCCGAAAAGGCCGGCGAGGCGCTGGAAGAAATCGAAAAGGTGTCCGCCAAACTGGCTGAACTGATCGACGAAATCTCCAAGTCGGCTGGCCAGGTCTCGGAAATGGCTTCGCGGGTGTCGACCGCCATGATTTCCATCAACGAAATCACCGGTCAGACCGCCGAGAGCAGCGTGACGACCGCTTCCGCCATCGGCAAACTGAACCGGCTGGCGCAGGAATTGCGTCAATCGGTGGCCGGTTTCCGCCTGCCTGAATGAACTTGTCAGGGGCCGGATACGGAAGGCGCGCCGTGGCCTCGATAGACCTGTTTCAAACGGTGTTCGCCTACTAGGCAGGTTCTCCGCGCGGAGGTAGCGTGATGATTTCGCATCGTGTCGCCGATAACCAATTGGACCCCGTCAAGGATGACCTTCTGCTGGCTTTGCGGCGGATTCAGCTCGATCTGGAGACCTATCGCGAGGATCCGCGAGACCCAGCGCCCCTGGAGGCGATCAGCGAAGCCATCAGCCAGATTCGCGGCCCACTAATAGTGCTGGACCACCGGGAGGCTGTCGCGTTTCTGGAGGAAATGCGTGCGACCATCCAGGATCGGGCGGCGGGACAGATCCAGTCCTTGGACCCGGATCTGCTGCGGCAGGCGACCGAACATCTGGCGGACTATCTGAAGGCCAGTTTGTCCCCAGGCAACCGGCGGTCGGATACCGACCTGTCAAAGATGAGAGAGACCTTGCGCCGGGTGCGCCAGCAGTGCGCCGTGTCCACTACGGACACCATCGTTTCAGCCACCGACGCGACCGCGCGCGCGCTGCCGGATATCCTAAAGCAGCTCCAGCATACCCTCGCCGTCAAGGTGGATGGATCGCCCGAACGGCCCGAATCCTGGCAAGCGTTGCGTGGTGATCTGCAAACTTTCCAGGGGTTGCTGGCCGCGCGGAACTGGTCGCGCGTGGCCTTGGCGCTCGGTCGGTTGGATCGGGTCGTGGAGGTCTTGGCCGCTGGCGCCGCCGAGTATTACGGGTTGTTGGTGAGCAGTGTTTGCGCCGAGATTCTGGCCGGATTGGGCTACGACCTGAAATTGGAGTCGCCGGATAGCGATGAACCGACGACGGTGGTCTTGAACTCGGTCGAAGAACGCTTGGCGCAGATGGAAACCTTGCTCGAGTTGCCGCCTTTCGAAGCCAATCTGGTTGCCACGCCCGTTCCGGCTGCTTCTCCAACGGTTTCGCAATCCACCCCGGCGGTTGGGGCGGATCGCCCCGCGCCCGACCAGTCGGATGCGATTTCCTCGCTCACTGTGGAGTTGGCGGAATGGTCGGCGTCCAAGACGCCGGCGCCCGCCGAGCCGGTTCTGGCTCTGGCGGACGAGGATATCGCTATTGAAGAACCGCTGGAGCTAAAACTGGCGCCATCCCCCGTGGTGGTCGCCGCGTCGGCTTCGTCCGCCGCGTCGGCTTCGGACAATCTGGTGGCGTTGATTGGGCTGACGGACAGTGATCCGGAATTCATCGGGGTGTTTCTGGAGGAAGCGTGCGGCGAACTGGCTTCCATTCGGGAACAACTGACTATTTGGCAGGCGCATCCGGACGACCAACAGGCGCTGTCGACCCTGCGGCGGTCTTTTCACACCCTCAAGGGAAGTGGCCGCATGGTCGGCGCGACCATGATTGGCGATTTCGCCTGGGAATTCGAAAACCTGTTGAATCAGGTACTCAGTGGCGCCCAAGATCCTGATCCAGCCATCGCCACCGTTGTCGCGGCGGCGGTCGAGGCCTTGGCGCCGCTGGTCGGCGAGGTTCCGCTTAGCGGCGGGGAACTGGCGGCCCTGCCGGCGCTGGTTGAGCAGGCGCGGGCGTTGCAGCACGCCAAGCCGGAACCCGTGGTGCCGGAGCTGCTACCGTCGTTGCCCAGTTTGGCGACCGCCCCGGAGATCGATACGGAATTCATCGAAGTATTTCTGGAGGAAGCGCGTGGCGAACTGGCCACCATTCAGGAACATCTGGCCGGCTGGCGGCGGAATCCGGCTGATCGTCAAGGGCTGCCGACCCTGCGGCGGTCATTCCACACCCTCAAGGGCAGCGGTCGCGTGGTGGGCGCGACCGTACTTGGCGATTTCGCCGGCTGTTTCGAAAATCTGCTGAACCATATCCTGAATGGTGCGTTGGCGGCCACGCCCGCGGTCGTCGACCTGATCGGCGAAGCGGCGGACGCGCTGGATCCGCTGGAACCGCTGGTCAGCGAGGCGACGACGGTGAGCGGGGAGACCATGGCGGTGTTGAGCCGGCTGGCCGCGCGCGCCGAGGCGTTGTTGCGGGA
>JBATNZ010000240.1:0-2923 GCA_049290615.1 Candidatus Contendibacter sp. | reverse complement strand
GTAATTGCTATCGCTTAAAGCGTGAGTTGTTTAATCCGATCATTGCTGCATTCATCCAAACGTTCACCCCTAACTTGGAGCACCTGAATCCACAATTTCAACCTCCTGTCAATGCGTAAGTCCTAGCTGCCTTGTTTGCGATGGCCCAGTTGATCGCTGCGATTATATCAGCGGCATTTGCACATCGATCCATGTCTGGACCACATCCATCGGTCCTGAACACGTCGAGGGCTATGATTCGACTGGCAGGCGCGACGCCCAGCACAATGCCGGCGACATTGGTACCGTGGCCAGCATCGTCCCGTGCGCCATCGTCGGGTGCGAAATCCGCAGCATAAGCTACTTTGCAGGCACCGCCCGGCACCGAGCAACTGCCAAAAGCGGCGCGGGTGTAATCCACACCGGTATCGAGTACGGCAACAGTGGTGCCGGTACCGGTGCCGCCCTGGGCGGCCGTTTCTGGTTGTTGGATCAGTGGCAGACTTTGCGCCAACATGTGTCGCAACTTGACATTGGAATACACCGCTTTAACGCCCGGTTGCTTTAACAGGGCTTGCAAAGCCGCCGGCGAATGCAATCGCACGAACAGCATCGGCAAGTGACTGTAATCGCGTTTGAGCAGCACTTGATCGGCGGGTAGCCAGGTGAACAGGTTCTCCTTTTGTCGCTGATAGCTGGCAACGCGCTCGGCCAGAATCGCATCGTCGTCGTGGATGAGCGCCGCCTGCCGGCGCCGCGCCTCAGCCAGCGTTACCGCCTCGGTCTGGTCGAGCTCCACGAGGGCGTCTATTTCCTGGCCCTGTTCAAGAGTCGCACGGTTTTGGTCCGACAACCAGTTCCGTGCGGATCCCGCCTGAGCAACAGGAATCATGAAAATCAGCAGCACCGCCAGCAGTCCATACCACCACGCCGCCAGCCCCCGATCCCGCTGTGTACTGCTTGCCTGTGTCACGATCTTTCTCTCCTCGAACTCGCATCACCAAACCCACCGTCCTCATCACGCGCGCCGGTCGTCCGGTTCGCTCGACTCCCCAAACACCGCCTCCAGCGTAGGCGCTGTGAACAACCGCTCTCCCCACTGTTCCAACTGCTCCGGCTCCGCCGCTGCCAAGCGTTCCACCACCCAGGCCGGCGGCTCGCCAAAGCGTTGTCGCAGTTGCCGGAGCAGCAACCGCGTCTCGCCTTGCTGCAAACCCTGCTGCAAGCCCTGCTGCAAACCGCGCTGTTCCCATTCCCGCGTCCACTCTTCCCACCGTTCCGCCAACATCGCTTTCACCTCCCGCAAATCGTCGATCTCTGGAATCACCACGCCCGGCAAGCGCCGCCGCAGGAACGCCCGCCGCAACCAAATGCCAAACGCCCGCCGCAAGGATCGTTGCTCGGGCGTCGCCAGCCACGCCAACAGATCGTCCACCACCGCCTGCAACTCGCCGTAACTACGGCTCCGATCCAGCCGGAACAATGCCGCCGCCAGATTCTCCATCCCCGCCAACGCCGTCTCGGGATAGCGTTCTTCATCCAGCAACAAGTATTGAAAGCGGGGTTGATACCGCTCCAAACCCGGCGGCGCCGGCGTCAGCAACTCCCGAAACTCTATAGCTCCGGTCCACGGCACGGCACCGTGATACAGCACCATCGGCAATACCGGCGGCAGCCGCCCGTCCACCGGCAACTCGTTCCGCCGCAGCAAATCCTGATACAGCAGTCCCACATACACCAGCAGCCGCAGCGCCATGAACGGGTCCGGCTCCGACTGAAACTCGATGACCACGTAGACATACAACCACTGCTCCCGCAGCCGAACCTTCCACACCACGTCGTCGTGCCGCTGGTGCAGGCTGTCGCTGACATAACTGCCTTTGACCGGCGTCAGTGTGGTGAAATCCACCTCCATCACCCACGGCTCCGGCACGAAGCCGCGCAGCAAATCCGCCACCAGCTCCGGGTGTGAAAACAGCAGCTTGTAACCGCTATCAAACTCGGCCATGGTCTAAGTCATTGCTATCCGACCGACCAAACTACCCATCCCCAATTCCGTTGTATACCGCTCACCCGTCTCATGGCCTTCGCCCCCGAACCGATCAACCACAAATGACTCACCAGATTCCGTCAATAAAATTGACATATAACCAGCAAATGCCATCCGCACGGGTTTGTCAAGGACTTTGGTATCCCTATCGAATTCGAGCGCGGAGGATGTTGATCATCGCCTTCCCAGCCATAAAAAAGCCCCGCCGAAGCGGGGCTTGTTCGTTCGAACTGACCAGCTTCAGGCGGCGATGCTTACATCATACCGCCCATACCGCCCATGGCTTGGAACGGGCGCGCGAGCCGTATGTCAAGCACCTGCAAGGGCGATTGTGGGAAATGCGGCTGAAAGGCAAGGATGGCATCGCCCGTGCCGTGTACGTTACCGCCATAGGCTATCGGGTCGTCGTCGTCCGGGTGTTTTCCAAGAAAACGCAGAAAACCCCGCGCAAAGAGATTGAGTTAGCGCTGCAACGCGCGAAGGAGGTGACATGACGTGCAGATTTATCCCCATCGAGAAAGTGGCCCAGGAGTGGATGAAAAACCCCGAATTTAAGGTCGCTTACGAGGCTATGGAAGAAGAATTCGCCTTGGCCTCCGCGCTTATTGAAGCACGCGCCTACGCTGACCTTACCCAAGAGGAGTTGGCACAGCGCATGGGGACGACACAAGCGGTCATTGCCCGCCTTGAAAGTGGCCGGGTGAAACCTTCGACCCGAACCCTCGAACGCTTCGCCAAAGCCACCGGAACTCGCCTCCAGATCACATTCAAACCAGAGCGGCCTGCGAGGTTTTAGATGTCGTACAAAAACGCCTGGCTCCGAGTCTGGCCGGGGTCAGCCTGGGTTTTCCCCTCCTTGGATAAGGAGGGGTGGCGCGTAGCGCCGGGGTGGTT
>JBATNZ010000239.1:0-5155 GCA_049290615.1 Candidatus Contendibacter sp. | reverse complement strand
CGTTCCTCAACAGTCAAACGGACTACATATTTGGGCAGCGGCATGGGGTCAGGCTCCTGGTCAGGGGTACTCCTACAGGAAACCCCATTCCCCGCTTTAAGTCAACTCAGCCCGGTTGAACCACTAGACCGGGTGCGGGGAAAACTGTCGTATCAGGCCCGCCTGTGAAAATCGCGAATAATACCATTTACTTTTATAGGTTTTTATGCTATATAATTTATCAATGATAATCTGAACATATCTGGCCTTTGATCAGCTTGGTAGATCAGTCGCCTCTACGGATATTTAGTTGGGAAGGGGCGTAACCAGTCGAGCGCTCAGGCTTTGGAATCAACAGGTTACGAAGGCCAAAAAACGCTAAATTCCGGGTAGCAAAATACCCACTGTGTTATTTTTCAACGAGTTATTGGCGCGCTCGACTGGTTACGCCCGTTGGGAAGTCTATAACAGTCGAGCATTACACTCGATCAGTGGTTAAGGAGGCTGAGATGTTGAAGAAAGTGGTCTACTCACTGTTCATTATCATCCTTGCCGTTATGGGAGTGGCTTACGCAGCCGAGCGGGGCACTCCGGAAGAGGCGAAGATGGTGGTGGAAAAAGCAGTGTCGTATTTCAAAGAACATGGCAAGGACAAGGCCATGATGGAATTCAACAAACCTGAGAGCATATTCGTAAAGGGTGACCTCTATGTCTTCGTCTATGACATGAATGGCGTGATGGTCGCCCATCCCAAGAATCCCACGCTGATCGGCAAGAACCTGCTGGAGGAACCGGACAGTCAAGGGAAGATGTTCCGCAAGGAAATCAACGAACTTGCCAAGACCAAAGGTTCGGGTTGGGTGGATTATATGTATCTGAATCCCACCACCAAGATGCAAGAACCGAAGACGACCTACTTCCAGAGAGTGGGTGATTTCATTATTTGTTGCGGCGCGTACAAATAGTCTCAGCGCGCGGCGCGGGCTTTTCCGAGAGAGCGCCGACTTCGTGGCCGGCGCTCTCCGTTTCACAGCCTTCCAGGCATTCCGAACGGCCAACACCCGCCTCAACCAGGCGGCGATGTCGCGGATCTCCTCCCAGCATACCTCGTGGCCCATGCCGTAATCGTTCCATTCCACCCGGCAGCCCCAGCCCGGCCAGGGCGCGGGCTACCGCGTCCAGGGTGGCGAACACCCGCGCGCCGCCGCGCTGGCGTTCCAGTCCTTCGCGCCGCTCGCCCGTCCGGCGGGCGTAGGTGACCTGCACCGCCCAGCCGCCCGCCGTCTCGTGGATGACTTCGACCTCGCGCACCGCGCCCGCCTCCGCCAACACCTTCAACTTGGGAATCTGCATCCATCAAGTTTACAGTTTTGATGGATGCTTTCAACCTAAAAGAGGCTGTCGCCGGTTTTTTATCCAGTACGGCCACCCGCGCCAAGTCCGCGTCACGGTTCGGGGTTTGCTCCAGCCCGGCGCGAGTTATCCCCCGGTACAGTGGATAACTCGCGTCGCGGGTGGGAGCAAGACGCGCGCTGGCAGGAACGGAGCCAACCGCGGGACTATAGTCAACAGACCATCTCACCTTCCGGAGGCTCCGCCGTGCCAAGCTGGCGTTTGAACTGGGGCGTCATCTGTCCCGATCTGCTCGTCGGGTACGAAAAACCGTACCGTAAACTAACTTTGTAGTAACAATGAATTCAGATAGTTGCGAAGCAACCAAGAGAGGAGGTACCAAAATCAAGTTTTGTAGTCGCTTGGCGCACCAGCAGCGAGGCAGTAACGCCGCTCAACTTGCTCGCGCCCAACGGATTTCGACCCTCAGCACCTACCAAGGAGGTTTTCGACATGGCTCTCCCCTTCAAATCCAGAATTCTGGCCGGCGCTACCCCTAATACTCGACTTGAACAAGCGGCATCTGGAGGGCCAGCCATCAAGCCCGCGCCGCCCAAGGACGACGTAGAGGCAGTCCGCCGCATTCAAAAGGCGTTATTTGCGCTGGGATTCTCGATGTCAAAATCTTTCCCGCAGGGGACCAACGCGGAACCAGACGGGCAATTCGGTCAGGAAACTTGCGATGCCGTGATCAGGTTTCAGAAAGGGGCGTTCCCCAAAGACTCAAGCCAATGGGACGGCCGCGTGGGCAGCAAGACGCTTGAGAAAATGGACGCTCAGTTACAGGCGAAGAGCGGTGGTGGCGGTAGTGGTGGCGGCGGCGGTGGTATCACCAGTGTCTCTATCGTAAGTCAGCCGCCCGGTGAAATCTTTCTTCTCACCCTGATGCCGGACCAGGACGGTCAGAGTGGGCGGCCACTCAAAGAGGATCTCGACAGCAGAACCCGGCAATTACGCTCTTCCGACAAGCTGGCCAAGATGCGGGTCTGGGCGGCCAAGCTGGGGCTGGGGGCCGCCCTGCTCGACGAGTTGGAAAAAGCCGTACTCTCGCCAACTAACTTCGACACCAGAAGCTTTCTCCTGAAAATGCTGGTGGCAGGCAAACTGGAAAAAGCCCTGTTTGACGAGATCACCTTCAACGACATCAAAAATTTTCCGGACGTCGACCTGACCCGCGTCATGAGCGCTCGGGCGGTGACGGTAAATGAAGGTCTGTTGCTTAATGAAATGAGCGTGGGCGGTCCCGTCGCGATGGAAATGTTCAAATTCTGGATCGCACATAACGCTTCGCCGCCGCCGCTGAGAAACTTCCCTTCGCTGGATCGTGCCACTGCCACCACCCAGAATTTCATCAAGGCGGCGGAAACGTTTGAAACGCGCCTTAAAGAGAATCTGCGTCAACAATTTAAAACGGGCCGGGTTGACTACCATGATCTGGTGACGGGGCCGGGGCCGGAACGAGTGACCGATTCGCAAGGCAATATCATCCCATCTATTCCAGCCGAAGAACCCGGCAAAGCCACCAAACGGATGCTGCCGGCTATCGAACCCATATTGCCCGATCTGGGGATACGGCAGGATACGGTCGTAAAAATTTGCATTGGCAGTTTTCAGGGTGTCCGGGTTTCCCTGAGCGATTTCAAGGCGACTGCAACCAGCATCCCGGCAGATGGAAAATTCTCCGGCAAACTGCATTACGAATTGCGGGACCACTTCGGGGTGGACGACGAGGATTGCGAGGTGCGCACCAAGGGCATTCACGGCACGCCGGGGCAGGTAGCGATGTGGGTTCTCCAGCATCATTCAGCTTCCGGTCACAAACCATTCATAGACCAGGTGCTGGTGCAACGCGAGTTCTCAGGGACTTTTACATAACCAAATCAACCAACTGCCCCAGGCGAAGCCCGCCGCACCCGGCACGATGCTGTTGGCCGTGCAGGCCGCGGGCAGAATCGCTTCCAAAGCGCCGGAATCGAAAGCACCAGAACCGCCAACGGTCCCAGCGATGGGCTATATCAAAATGTCGCTGAAGCGGCGGATTTGAAAAAAAGTGGGCGGGCGATCTCTCGCGGGATCGCCCGCCCCTTAAAGTGCATCTGATGTCTTGGCGTATTCACCGAGACTTTTTAACCATAGCCCCACGCGGGCCTGATTTCCAGGCGACGGGGCCGCTGGCCAGCCAACCCCTGAGTACCACCCTCAACCAACGGAGTCATCCAATGACCCTGTGTCCCATCGCCCTCGTGGCCAGTTGCCAGAAATGCCCCATCGTCGCCCTGTGCCCGTTGAAAGGCGTCATCGGCGATTACCAGAAACCGGAAGATGTCCCGCCGCCGCCAACCCCCGCCAAGCGCCCCACGCCGGGGAAGAAATAGCCAGGGTAGGCTCGCTGGACGGGGACAAGGATAGCGTGCCGTGTGAGAGCTTGTGCCGGTAGTCACACCTTAAACAATCTCCCCCATAAGCCAGTTACGGTTAATGGGAATAGGCGGGTTCTGGTCGTTCGCCGTCCACCAACTCGTAGTTCACCGTGATCTCCTCCCCCGCCGCGATGTCGCGTGCAGCGCTGTAGACGCCGTAGCGGTCCAAAGTGAAGTTTGGCGCGACGTTCGGTGTATCGCTGTGGTTGAAAAACCGCACTTCGTCACAACCGAGAATGTAGCGGTGGAGCCGCGGATCGATATAGCCATAGTGGAGCAAGCTCTCGCGGGCGAGCGGAGGCTGGGCGTCGAGCACGCTCGGGTCGAGATCCAGATCAAGACCCGGCGTGAAGCGCCAGACCTCCGTGCCGCTCGGAATGGGATCGACCGCAAACACGCCGATGCCGTGAATGGGACTTGGAGCTAGCCGGACTCGGACCAGGAGCATGGATGGACCTCAAGCGGGATGCTGTCGATAACCTGCCCATAGCGTACTCCGCGACCCAGAGACGGCCAAAACACGCAGGCTAAGTCGCTCCCCGCAGCAATATCTCCAGGCAATGAATCGCCGCCGCATACACCCCCGGCCGTTGGCTCTCGCGGGGACCGGCAACATTCAAAACGGCAATCCGGTTTGCCTCCAGCCAGTCCCGGAACGCTGCCGATTCGATACCTTCCTCCAGCGCCACTACCAGGCAGGGCTTGCCGATCTGGCGGGCGTGGCGGGCGGTCAGCGCCGTTCCCCCATCCAGTGTGCCCAGGTTGAGAACCAGCGTCCCGTCCGCGTCCTCGATGTTGCGCCGGGTGCGGGCTTGGTAGTTCCGCTCCGGGGTTTCCAGCAGCGGGTAGCGCTCGGGAATCCGCCCATCCTCGGCTCGCCGGCCCTGCGGACACCAGCCGCCGACCGGTATATTGAGAGCCAACCCGACATCGAGGGCCGCCCGGTCCACGCCGGTCTGGCCGCCGCTGATGATTTTCAACCGCTGAAATGCGGCGTTCATCGGGGCACTGGTGCCTCCAATAGCGGAAATCCACGCTGAAAGAGGGCGACCGATCAAGCCTGATACAGCGCGGTTTTCAGAGACTGTCTAAAAACCCCTCGCCCGCAGGCGGGAGAGGGGCAGCTTACAAGTGTAGGTTTTTTCATGTCTCACCTTCGAGCACTGGTAATGATAAGATGTCAGGGGACATGGGCAGGGCGGGCCAGGGTTCCGGGCAACCGTGGCCGATAGGTAACGGCTGATGATTGAAGAGTGCGGCCACGATCAACGACCAGCCATGGCGGAAGACGCCGACCAACCGCCAGCATCGGCCTTGTTGTCGGGGCGAACCGGGCACGGGCGGAAACGTCGCGGTCGGGATGG
>JBATNZ010000238.1:0-10538 GCA_049290615.1 Candidatus Contendibacter sp. | reverse complement strand
CGTTCCTCAACAGTCAAACGGACTACATATTTGGGCAGCGGCATGGGGTCAGGCTCCTGGTCAGGGGTACTCCTACAGGAAACCCCATTCCCCGCTTTAAGTCAACTCAGCCCGGTTGAACCACTAGTTCCTTGGTCTGAAACCGTTGATGTTTCTTGAACGAGGGGATCCAGCCGTAGGTTTCGCCGTTCGCTTCGTAGCGCTGAATAAAGCCCGCCTTTTCCAGGGCGTTCAGGATGGCCGAAAAGTCGATGAAGTCATGTGGCAAGACTTCGAGCTTGAGGGTTCGCGGTCGCCATTTGAACTGTCCTTCGCAGTCGGCTACGGCGAAATTAGAGTTGCGCCATGAACTACCTGCTCGTATACCAGCAGCGACGGCGTGAAAATCTGAAGCGATTGCTGGCTGACTATCCGACGCAACGGCATTTTGCGGATGCGGCGGGGTTGTCAGTGGCGCAGGTTAGCCATCTGGTGACGGGTGTTCGGGAGATGGGTGAGGAGATCGCACGGCGGATCGAGCAGGCGACAGGGTTGGAGATGGGCTGGATGGATCGTGCGGTGGATGGCTCAGCCGCTGCGGCGGTGGCGGATGGCGTGAGTCCTGGTTCCTTACACCTGGCGCGGGAGATTGAGGCGCTCTTGCCAAAACAACGCGGCGCATTGCAGACGCTTGTTGATTCGTTGGCGCAACCGAAGGTAGGGAAGGACGATCGAGCGGATTGTGGGTAGTGGGTAGTAGGCTGCTGCTGCTGACCGTTGCGGGTTTACCCGAGGAGGCGCGGTTTTATCTCACGCAATGCAAGGTAAAGTCACTGGATGGCGATAAGGATGGGGTGCCGTATGAGGCGCTGTGTCGGTGAGACCAACCTGACAGAATTGATGTAAAAAAGCCCGGTGATGAGCCGGGCTTTTTTATTGCGTGAGTCTTAATCCCTTCTTCATCAGGGCAAGGTTTCAAACCAACCTATTATTTTAACATCACCGTCTTAATCCCTTCTTCGTCAGGGCAAGGTTTCAAACTTTTTGCCATCTCGCAACAAACGTTGCTTTTTCGCCAAGGTTTTCAAGCTACTGCCTTTAAAAGTTATGACACGCCGAGGCAAATGTCAATCAGCGTTCGGCAGCAGGCACGGCGCGCTCATACAACCTCCGTTGCACCGCATGAAAATCGTAGTCTGTCCCTTATTGTTCTTACTACCCGCCCCTATTTTCTTACTGAACAGGTTGAACAGGCTTAAATCCTTGCGCCTCTAACTGCTGGACGCACTTCTCATCATTTGATTTCTGAATGTTATATCCAATGATACCAAATGCCGCGGATCCAGATCGCCGGCCGCCGCATTGTGTAACTTGGCCAGTAGCCTCGTTCTTAAGCACCGTGGCCGGTGTCGCGCAGCCGGCTAACCCGACCATAAAAAGCAAAGAAAGTAAACCGAACTTCATTTTGTCTAACCTCCCGCATTATTACCAACATGAGTCGTTAGGGAGCAAGATCGAACCGATGCCCTCTTCCATGCCTACTTTCCCCCTGCCGCCCTTGCCCCCGCCGTGTAGCCGTTCGCCGCCGTATAGCTGTTCGCCTGACGGTCGTCCGAGGATAGACCATCTTCCCGTAAGGGCGGCGTGCGTCTCACAGTTTGCCGTTACAGTATAGTTCACATGGAAAGTGCGTCAAGACATGTGACAGACGTTGCTTGATTCTGGGCTATACTTCCCAGCACGCGGCCCCAGCGACCGCCCGGCGTGTGCCGCGTCGCCAGAACCACTCATAACAACGACAGGAGGAGTCGCCAGACTCGCCGGGAGTCGGGCGGGGTTCGTATGCGCCCGATCCATCCGATCCTCAATCATCCCTACGAAGCGCCACGCCGCAGCGATTCATATCCTCCGCAACCGTTCCAACGCCGCCGCAACTTCGTGGCCCTTGCCCTCGATGAAATCCAGTAATTCAGCCGGTGTACGGGTGTCCTGGTCGGTTTTGGCGTGCGGGTTGACGGCTTTTAGGTCATACACCGCATCCTCGATCTCTTGCGCCTTGGCGGCCCACTCGCGGGCTTCTTTGCTCAGCGTCTGGTAGCGGTCTTGCGCTTCGGTTTCGGCGTCCAGGTCGCGGGGACTGGTGCGTTTGAGGTCGCTGAGCCGGGCTTTCCACTGCGCGGCTTCATCGGCTTTCTGCTGGGCTTGGACCTTGAGCGGCGCGGCGGTGGCGGCGGCGTGGCGCTGGCGGGCGGTGAAATCCACCGTCCAACTGCGCTCGCTGTCGCTGCGGGCCGGGAGGCGTTCGATGAAGTCCTTGAAGTGTTCCTCGAAAACCAGCGGTTGGCGCTTGGCCACCTTGAGCGCCGACAGGTCGTAATACCAAATCCGCGTCGTGGGCTGGCCTTTGGTGAAAAACAGCAGGTTGGTCTTGACTCCGGCGCCGGCGGCGGTGAACACCCCGCTCGGCAGGCTGACGATGCACCACAGCTCGCAGTCGTCCAGCAGCTTGCGCTTGGTCTGGACGAAGGCGGTTTCATTGGTGCGGAACAACACGCCTTCATCAAGGACGATGCCGCAGCGCCCGCCGTCCTTGAGACTCTTGAGAATGTGTTGCAGAAACAGCACTTGGGTGGCGCCGGTCTTGAAATCGAACAACCTTTGCGCGTCCGGGCCTTCCTTGCCGCCAAACGGGGGATTGGTCAGGATCACGTCGAATTGGGCCGGGGCGGTGTCGAACAGCCGGTCATAGGCGGCATCGCCAGTGAGGGTGTTGCCGTGCCAGAGATTGGGTCGGTCGATGCCATGCACGATCAGGTTGGCCAGGGCGATGGGGTAGATCAGGTTTTCTTTTTCGCGGCCGTAGAAAGTTTCATGCTTGAGCCGGTCGAGCATCTCCGGGGTGATGGCGGGGTTACCCTTGACTTCCTTTTCGTGTAGGTACTGATAGGCTTGGGCCAGAAAGCCGCCAGTGCCGCAACTGGGGTCATAGATGGTTTCGCCCAAGCGCGGGTGAATGACCTCGACCATGGCTTTAATGACTTGGCGCGGGGTGAAGAATTGGCCGCCGTCATTGCCCTTTTCGCCCATGCGCAGCAACAGACCCTCGTAGACTTGCGAGAGAATGAAGACGTGTTGCGGGTCGGTGGTTTCCAGGCGGATCGGGTCGAGTTTGTCCAGCACTTCGGCAAAATTGCGTTCGGTGTCGATGCGGGTGCGTTCGACGCTGGAGAGAATTTGGCCGATGACCTTTTGCCGGGGCGTGGCGTTGGGTTGCAGGGCCAGGCCGCGCAGATACGGGAGTAATTGGCCGTTGACGAAGGCGAAGAAGCTGCCGGGCGGTTGATTTTGCTTGTTGTGGCGCAGCCAGCCGCGTCGGCTACCGAGCGCGGTGACGGGGGGATCGTCGCCTTTTTCATCGTAAGGGGCGGCCCAGTCGCGCCAGCGGTAGGGTTCATTGAGCGCGGGTTTGAAGGCATCGCCGACGACCTCGGCGTTTTCGGTTTCGTGCTGTTCCTGTTCGTCGAGGATGCGCAGGAATAGCAGCCAAGTGAGTTCGGGAACGTATTGCAGGGCGCCGGCGCAGTTGGAGCGGCGCAGGATGTCGCAGACCGACAAGATCGCTGCGTTGACGGCTTGGGGGGTGGTGAGGACGCGCGCCTGACCGTTGCCGTTCTTATTCTTGGGTTGGCGAGCCATGCGGGGCGGTTTCACTTGATCAAATCATCTAAAGGCTCGTTGAACTCTTCGGGAATACTGTAACCCTGCCCCGCCAGGCTGCCCAATTTGATGCCTTGGCGCACGGTTCCGGGTTTTTTCTCTTCATCAGCGAGAAACATGACCAAAACTTTGCTTTTTTGCAGGGTCGGTGGGGTTTCTTCCAGAACAACCTTGCCATTTTCATAGATACCCCTGATCGCAGTGTACATGGTGATTGATCCTCATTCAGTGAGAAATGTTATAGCGCGCCGCTGAAGGCTTGGCGTAAGAGGGCGGCGGGAAGTTGGTTAATAGCCTTCAACTGCGCTTCCGCCGCTTGGCGGGCTTCATCCACGGCCTGCATCTGCTCGCGCAAACGGGCGGCGATGCGTTGTTGTTCAGGGAGGGGAGGGAGGGGAATTTTTAAAGATTCAATAAAATCAGATTTGATGCTATGGACTGTCGCGCCTTTTTTAACTCCATGATTAATTATAAAATCGTTCAGACCACGAAGAATGAAAAACAAAAACTCATAATTTATTTGCGAGCAATCAGGGAAAATAGCTTTAATGTCTTGATTAAATGCAACATCGCGTCCTGTCATTGCAACCGGAAAGTAACGGGCAAGGATACCTGATCTAACAACAACCAATAAAATATTTTTCGGTACCAAACAAGTGGCGCTGTTTTTTATGGCTATATCATTGATATGATCTTCTGCATCATTAATAACAGAACTACGCATATCCTTTGGAGAAACCCAAGGAATTTCTCCAGACCAATAGGAAGCTTCACTTTTTAGTGGCGTACCACCGTGCCGAAACGAGCAAATCTCTCCCAACTTCACCCACCGCCACCCTGCTGGCAGCGGCTTTTCCATCATCTGACTCGATAGCATCGTGATTCTCACACCGCGAACAAGCGCCGCTTGGTTTCCTGCATCAATTCCGCACGCTGACTTGTCCACTACAGATTAAACAGGGCAAGCTATGAATAGCTAACAAGCGTGATTCAATACGATTTTCAATCGTTTTTAAATCATAATCCGCTTGCAAATTGAGCCAATAATGGGCGGACTGATTGAAAGCCTTACCAAACAACAAGGCCAATTCCGCCGTGACTGGACGTAAACCTTTAACTACCGCATGAATACGTCCTGGCGACACCCCAATGAGGCGGGCAAACTGTGCTTGCGATAAGGATAGCTCTTCCAAAAGCTCCACCAAATATTCACCCGGATGAATAGCGGGCAACCCATTACGCACCATAAATAGAAACCCCTCAATGATAATCGACGATTTCAACATCAAAAGCGTCACCTCCGGTGAACCGGAAGCAAACCCGCCACTGACTATTGATGCGAATGCTCCACTGACCCTCACGATTTCCTAACAACTTTTCCAACTGGTTCGAGGGTGGCATACGCAAATCCTCAAGTTGGGTTGCCGCATTCAACTGATTCAAGCGCATAGCCGCCCGTTTGAGAATTTCGGTCGGCAAACGACGTGATTGACCGGTGGTGTAAAAAGCCTCAGTTTCAGCGCTGGCAAACGTTTGTATCATTGGCTACTTCACACTCCAAACAAGCGCCGCTTGGTTTCCTGCATCACTGCCGCTGGTTTGCCGGCCATCCGCAAGGCGTTTACCCCGCCCGCCAATTTCACCGCCGGCGTATCCAGCAGCCGTTTATTTTCCAGGCCCTCGGTGCCGCCCGGCCCGAACTGCCCCGCCAACGCCCGCACCGTTGCCGCCGTCGGTTCCGGCAAGCCCGCCAGCCACGCCGTTTCACCCTCCAGAAACGCCGCCACCCGCTCGGCCCGCGTCCGGGGCGCATAGTCATAGCCCAGCGCCGCCAGCACATCGAACAGATCGCAGGCGTCCCACTGTTCCAGCATCTGCACGACCGTTGGCGGATAACCGGCGTTCACCAACTCTTGCATCAGCGGTTGCCGTTGCGGCGGCGTAATCCAAATTTGCCGAAACTGCTCCAGCGTCGCGGCCTTTTCGCGCAACCGCGCCGCCATCCGCGCCTTGTATTCCACCAGCGGCACCGGTTCCCCGTCCACCAACACCGACCGCTCCACCGCCGATACCTGAACCGCAATCCCCGCCACAGTGACAATCAATGGCGGTGGCGGTGGTGGTGGCGGCGGATCGCTCCCCCCTGGTCGCTCCGGGCGCGGCGGGGTGATGAACGAGCGCCCAAACAACGCGGTGACATTGGTGTAGTCGTACAGGTAAAACATCAACTTGCCGGTGTTCTCGTCCAGCCGCGTCCCCCGGCCCACCATCTGATAGAACACAATCGGCGACTTCAGATAGCGGAAAAACACCACGTTCCGCACGCACGGCACATCGACCCCGGTCGACAGCAAATCGACGGTGGTCGCAATGAAATACCGCCGGCGACTGCCGCGAAACTCCGGTAGAAACTGCCCGCCCTGGCTCTCCGCCGTGCATTTGAAAGCGAAATGCTCGACCGGCGTCCGGCCCTGGGCCTGACACCACTGGGCATAAAGATTGTTCAACTGCGCCGCCACCGCATCGGCGTGGGCATCGCTGGCGCAAAAGATAATCGTTTTCTGTTCCGGCCCGCCGGTCTCGATCAACTGGGCCAGCAAATCCCCGCACATCGCCCACACCCGGTCGGGCAACATGATCCGGTCTTCGAACTGGGTTTTCGCGTAATGCGTGCGTAATTCTTCGACCGTCACCGCCCGCCCGGTGCGGAAATCACGCGGTTGCAGCGCCAGGATTTGTTCCAGCGTCAGCCCGGTCTCATCAACACTGGCTTTGCGGGTGCGAATCTCGCAGGCCGCCAAATAACCATCGGCCATCGCCTGCGCCATGGTGTATTCATAGACCGGCTCGCCAAAATAACGCAAGTTATCGGCGGTGATGTGCGCATCGTTCTCCGCCTCGGGCGAAGGCTGAGCATCCTCCGGTAACTGGCGCGGCGTCGCGGTCAAACCGACTTGCACCGCCGCCGCGTTGCGGGTCAGCACCTGCGACCACTGACCCCAGGCCGAACGGTGACATTCGTCGATGATCAGGTGGCTGAAATAATTTTCGGGGTAATGGCGCACCAGATAGCTGGCGTCGTCGCCGTCACGCTCCACGCCCAAAGTCTGATAAGTCGCCACCACCACCCGGGCGTTTTTTTCCGGGTTGGTCGTGGTCGCCTGGGCCGCGTCGCTGCCAAATACCGCATACAGCGCCCCCAGCGCCTGGGTGCGTAACTCGTCGCGGTCGCAAATGAACAAAGCACGGGTCATCTGCCCGGCATCGGCCAACCGCTTGAGCAAATTGACCGCGATGAAGGTCTTGCCCGAGCCCGTCGCCAGCGCCAGCAAGGCCCGCGTCGGCTCATGGCGCTGGCGACATTGAGCGATGCGTTCCAGCACCGCCCGAATCGCCGCATCCTGAAAATAGCGCCGGCGAAACTCCCCGCCTGGGTAGGGCGTCAGCAAGGGTCGCGCCTCGGGCGCATCGAGCGTGAATCCTATCCCCGCTTCATAGCGGTCCTGCAACTCCAGCGGGCTGGGAAATTCGGCCATCGGCAACGGCCCGCGGGTCTGGCCGGTGAAGCGGTCGAACTCGACGAATTGATGACCGTTGCTGGCAAACACAAAATGCACGTTCAGCCGCTGGCTGTCGGCATACCACTTGACCTGTTCCAGGCCGTGGGTCGGCGGCAAGCCCTCGCGTTTCGCCTCGATCAACGCCACCGCCAGCGGTTGTTCTTCCGCCCGCTGGCGAATCCGCAAGGTGTAATCGGCCCGACCCGACATCCGGCGCGGCTGATCGCCCACCAGATGAATCGCGCCGGCGCTTTCCTCGCGGCGGATGAGGTCTTCCGTCCAGCCCCGTCGGTACAGGGCGGGATCAATCAACTTGGCGCGGGTGTCGGCTTCACTGAGAGACACGGCGGCATCACTCCAGCGGCTTGACCTTCACCGCCCACGCCTCGGGTGGCAGGCCCATGGTCGCTACGGCCCGCTGGCAAAAGCGCTGGATGCTGGTCGCGGCCAGGTTGGTTTCGATGAAATAGCCGTTGCCGAGTGGCTTCGGTCCCCGAAATGCTTGCGGGCTGGCGGCGATGTAGTGCGGGTATTGTTCCAGCACCTGCGCGAACCTCACCGGCTCGGCCGCCGCCAGCGTTTCCAGCGTCACGCTCAACACCTCGCGCCATTTATGCACCGGGAGGGTTTGCCCCAGCACGGTCACGCTTTCCGGCTTGGTGCCGGTCACGTCGTCGCCGTCCGCCACCACCTCGGGGGCGTTACCGAAGTAGGGCCAGCACTGGAGCGCCCTTTCGGTCAACACTGCCGCCCGCTGCAAGATGTCGTCCTTGCGCCATTGTTCGACGGTCTTGAAGTAGCAGTTCAACTCCAGATGACTTTTGGCGAACCGCTGGCGCTTGGTGGCAAACAGGTCGTTCGATAGCTCCTTGTTGTAGCCGGTCAAAGTCAAGTTGCCCAAGGTGTGCAAATACAGATCGTGGACGGTTGACCCATCCGCGCCCAAGTGCGCCCGCCACTCGTCGTTGAGCGTTTGCGGCATGATGTGTTCGATTTGGATGATCGGGTCATCGAGCGAAACCCGTTCCTTGCTCGGGTAGCTGCACTCCAAGGTCTCCAGCAGAAACCGGGCTTTCTGATTCAGCCCGGCTTGGCCGTACAGCTTGACCGTAGGCAACCGCGCCCGGAATTGCGCGTTGCTGGGGTAGCCCTTGCCTTGCAGGGTCCGTTTCAGCGCCGGCACGAACTCGCCGGCGTTCTGCTGCTGGGTCGGAGGGACCGGGTTGAAGGGGCGGGTTCAACCCGCCCAAGGAGCAAAAAATGAAACCAATTTCAGTCTAGCACGCGCGGGCGCATCGTCCAGCCGCGCCGCTGCTTCCCCGATTGACACCCGCCTGCAATTCGCCTAGCTTCCCCTTCACTAACTGTTCTAAGCGGCCATCGCCCGTTACAGCGGTGGTTCATGTTCGCGCGCCCATTTTAGGGCGTGCGGATGTGAGTCGTGTGTTCTATCCCGTGGGCGTGGTCGATAGGGGGAGATAAGGCGCGGCTTGCCGGGCGCGAATAACCCCAACCGACTTAGAACCGGTAGTTGAGGCCACGCCGCCCTCAACCTGCGCGGCGTTGCACGGAAACCGCCGCCATGTCCGAACGTCCCGCTGTTTCTCCCGTCCTGCGCCTCGCCCCCGCGTCGGAATCGCGTCGCCGCCTCAAGTGCGACCGCGATGTCAAGCTGCATCTGCCCGAAGCCCTCTATGACGATCTGGCCCGGCAGGCCCGCGCCGACAGTCGCGCGGTGAGCGAATACATCCGCGTCCTGCTGGAACGGCATCTTTATGGCGCATTGGGCGCGGGGCGCGGCTAAACTGGGAGGCATTCTTGTTGCTACCCTGGAGCCGCCGTTATTTATGTCCAACTCGCCCTACGAACCCTGGCCGCTCAACGAGCAAACCGCCAAAGTCCTGGGTCTGCCGCTGATCGCATTGACACCCGCGGCGCAACGGGTCGCCAACAGCACCGAATGGCGGTGGTTCGATCCGGCCGCCGCCGTCGCCCTCTGGCAGGGGCCAGCGTGGCAGCATTTGTTTCCGGCAGCGTCGCTGGCCGAGGCGCTGGCGCGCGTTCGGCGCGTGGCGGTGGGGCTTTGGGGAATGGGTGTCTGTCCAGTCAAGCGCCAGCAGCGTGCCTGGTGAAAGCGGGGAATCATGAGCGTGTCGGTCACCCTGCTGGAACCTTTCTTTATTGGATACATGGCGATCTGGATGGCGACCTGTCTGGCCGCCGTGATCGTTTATGCCCGCACGCCGGGGGCATTTTCCTTTTCCCGCCCGGAATACCGGCGCTTCCTTTTGGTGCCGTGGAAACTCGCCACCTTTACCATTGCCACCGTGGGACTGACGCTGATTGCGCCCTATACCGGCGATCCGACGTGGGACTACGTTGACGCCATGTTCATGTCGGTGTTGACGTTTTTTGGAGCGCCCTGGGTCGTCGGGGTTGTTTATCTGTCATTGCGGAGGCGACTCCCATGGTCGCAGTGGTTTGTGGCGCTCTGCATCTGGCTGTTTACGGTCAGTTGGTCCTACGATCTGTATCTCGTACTGCGCGATGGGTTTTATCCGAACACGTGGTTTGCCAACATCTTTGCGTCTTCATCCCTGTATATTCCCGCAGGCCTGCTGTGGAATCTGGACTGGCGGGCCAATCGCGGCGTGACGTTTTCCTTTCTTGAGCCCAACTGGCCCATGGTCCCGCCCGCGGCTACTTTCAGCAAAGTCGTCTGGTATGCGTTGCCTTTCATGCTGATAGTCAGTGCCGCGATTGCGTATTTTCTCGTTCCCAGCGTGGGATAGCGGAAAACTCAATGGCGCTGGGTTCCTTGACCCCGATCGCGCCAAGTACGGCCAGCAACACGGCGATGAGGGTGCCGGTCAGGGTTTTGTGGGTGGACGTTTTCGAGGCGCGCGCGGGGGATCGTTTCGCCATGGCGGTTGGGGCAGTGGTGGCGGATCAGCGGAAAGCTACACTGTAGCGGAACACCGGCCCCCGCCGTTGATGGAGGATTTCCATGCCACCGCGCTTACGCTACCGCCATACCCAGTTCGGCACGGTCGTGGTCGGATCGCTGGCGGCGTCCACCCTGGTTCTGGCCGGCCTGGGCCTGGCGTACACCGATCCGGTGTTCGCCCTCGGCGGGCCGGTGCTCATGGGGATCATGGCGCTGCTGTTTTACGCGCTGACCGTGGAGATCGACGGTACGCATTTGAAATTTCGCTTTGGCGTCGGCCTGATCCGCAAGCGCATCCTGCTGGCAGAGATTAAGGAGGTCCAGCCAGTGCGCAA
>JBATNZ010000237.1:0-22110 GCA_049290615.1 Candidatus Contendibacter sp. | reverse complement strand
CCCCTGACTCATGCCGAGCGTCTCCACCAGTTCCAGCAGCAACGGCGGCCGCAACCGCGCCCGGTGCAGCATCTCCCGATCCCCGAGCACCGCAGTCGTCTCGCCCTGACAGAGCACCGTGCCTTCGTGGAACACCGCCACCCGGTCGGCCCAGGCATAGGCCAGTTCCACATCATGCGTCGAAAACACCAGCGTGGCGCCCGCCTCGTGCAACTGCTGCAAGACGCCCAGCAGGTGGGTCACGCCATGCGGATCGAGTCCGGCGGTCGGCTCGTCCAGCACCAGGATTTCCGGGCGCATGGCCAGCACCCCGGCGATGGCCACCCGTTTTTTCTGGCCAAAGCTGAGCATGTGGGTGGCGCGGTCGGTCAAATGCGCGATCCGCAACGACTCCAGCGCCTCGCGCACTCGCTCGCCGGTCTCCGCCGCTGATAGCCCCAGATTGAGCGGCCCGAATGACACGTCCTGCCCGACGGTGGCGGCGAACAGTTGGTCATCCGGTTCCTGCAACACCAGCCCGACCCGTCGCCGCCAGTCGTTCAGGGAACGGCGGTCGTAGCCGGCGGGACACCCATCGAGCCAAACCTCGCCACGGGTCGGGCGGAAGGTACCGTTGAGATGCAGCAGCAATGTGGTCTTGCCGGAGCCGTTGGGACCGAGAATCGCCAGTTTCCGGCCTTTCTCAATCGTCAGATCAAGATGGTGCAGCGCGGTGATACCGCCCGGATAGACGTATTCCAGTCCCCGAACCGCCAGCAAAGAAGCAGTCATGGACAGCCGCGAGCCAGCAAACCACCCGCCAGCCCGATCAGGGCAACCCCCGCCATAGCCACCGTTAGCCTCGGCCACGACAGCGGACGCTCCGGCATCAGTACCCGCAATTCACCGGTATAACCCCGCGCCGCCAAACCCATTTCCATCCGCCGCGCCTGCTCCAACGCCCGCTGGAACAGATTGCCGGCCAGCAATCCCAGGGATCGAACACTGCGATCCGGACGCGAATAACCCAGCCGCGCCGTCTGGGCCTGGCGGCCGGTCAGGGCCCGCTCGGCGAATACGAAAATCAATCGGTAGATCAGCAAGATCAGTTCGACCACCGCAGCCGGCACTCCCAGGCGCCGTAATGGCGGCACCCAATCCACCAGCGGCGTGGTCAGCGTCAGAAACGCCAGGCAACTCACCGCCGCCAGGGCGCGCACGGTCGTATCCAGCGCCAGATGCAAACCGTCAGGCGAAAGATGCGGACTGAAGCCATTGGTGAAGTCCACCGACACCGCCAGGAACGGCACACCGACCAGCAAAAATGCCGCCGGTGCGGCCAGCACCCTCAGCAGCGTTCGCAATGGCACCTGCGCACCGTACACCGTCGCCAGCGTCGTGCCCGCCAGCACCAACGGACCGATGCACAACGGCGGTAACACCAGAGCCAGCGTCAGCAGAATCACCGCTGGCAACAGTTTCTCGGCCGGATGCCAATCGCGCCAGCGGTTGGTCCAAGCGTAATGGTCAATCGCCTGCATCAACGCGATCCTGTTTACGGGGCCGGGACTGCCCGCGCCTGAAACCCAGGTAGTAGCCCAGCACCCCTGCGCCCAAGGCTGCTTGCAGGGCGAACAATCCGCTCGCGATTTCGGCGGGCGGCTCCCAGATAAATCCGAACCAGGGTTGATAATCCGGCTGGATAGCGGCCACCACTTCCATCGCCTGACCATCCGATCCGGCAAACTCAGCCCCTTCACGGCGGCTACCAATCAGCACCGAACCAACCACCAGAATCCCCGCCAGAAGTAGCAACCAGACGTTTTGCGCTTTCATGAGCGAGCCTCCGCAGCCAGGGTTTCTGGTAGGAACTTGAGTCTTTGCAGTTCGTCGCTGCTGTATTCCCGAAGGAAATTGACAATCACCACCGTCAGTAACCCCTCGACCACGGCCAGCGGTAACTGGGTGGGCGCGAACACACCAACGAACTTGATGAATGACCCCAGGATCCCGCTGGCAGGATCAGGGAAAGCCAGCGCCAGTTGTCCTGCGGTCACGGTATACGTCGCCAGATCGCCCAGCATCGCCGCCAGAAACACGCTCACCGCCAGCGGCGCATTCAACCATTGCGTCCCCCGTAGCAGCCCGTAGGCGACCCAGGGGCCGACAATCGCCATCGAAAACACGTTCGCGCCCAAGGTGGTGATGCCTCCATGCGCCAACAGGAGCGCCTGAAATGCCAGCACGATGGTTCCCAACAACGCCATCACCGAGGGGCCGAACAGGATCGCCCCCAGGCCGGTGCCGGTGGCATGGGAGCAACTGCCGGTCACCGACGGCAGCTTGAGCGCCGAAATCACAAAGGCGAACGCGCCCGACGCCGCCAGCAACAGTTTAGTTTGCGGCTGATCGTGCATCAGGCGGTTGACGCGACGGGCGCTGACGATGACGAACGGCAGGGAAACCGCAGTCCACGCGGCGGCGTGTAGCGGCGGCAAAAACCCTTCGGCGATATGCATGACAATGACCTCCCCGGCGATGAGCGGCACGATCAAGGGGAGGTCGTCCGGAAGCGCGGTCAACGCGAACCGCGGTGGCGGCAATCCTGCGCGTTGGCTGGAAACGGTCGGCAACCCCGGAACACCCCGCCCGGAATTAAACGGAAATCCGACATCGGCAGGTCTCCTGGCTCACAGGTCTTCGTCGCTCGCCCAGCCTTCCCAGCCTTTTCGGCCAGTGGCGTGCGGGGGGCACGACTCGCTGTTCACAGTTGCGGGGGCAGCCCTGGAATTGGCGACCTCAAAGCCGCCGCACCAGATTCCCTTTTCATTCCCTCCGGCGAACGCCATCGGGAAAACCTTGTCGTTAATACAGTGATACTAGCGCCCGGCCGGCGAAGGCGTCAACTTTGCCACGACCCGCGCATGCACGACGACGCTTCTCCAACATGACGTTCTAATCAATGACCTATCCTGAGTGTTGCGCGTACCTTGAATTTGCCAATGGTGCGGCGCACAATAATCAACAAGCCTTGCAAGGTCAATCATCTTGCGTGTCGCTCGCAACCTCTCACAAAACCGTCGCGGATCACCACGTTCATGAACCAGAAACGCCTGCTGATCGTTGACGATGAACCCGGATTTGGCGAATTCGTTCGCCAAGTTGCCTTGGCGCTCGGCTACCAAGTCACGGTCACCACCAGCGGCCACGAGTTCCAAAAACACTATACTACGGTCCAACCGACCCTGATCGTCCTTGACATGGTCATGCCGGACATCGACGGCAACGAACTACTGCTCTGGCTGCTCGAACAGGGCTACGCGACCGATCTGATCATTACCACGGGCTTCAGCCCGGATTACGCCCAGGACGCGAAAACGTTGGCCGAGTTCAAGGGCCTGCGCGCGGTGACCACCTTGGTCAAGCCCGTAAGTTTAGCCAGGTTGCGGGCGGCTCTCGGCGACCGGGAGCGCGAATGATATCGCCACGCGCGCGCTCGGTACTGATGTTGCTGGTCGCGCTGCTCGCCGCGGGAACGTTCCGCGCCACTGGCGCCCAGCCCGCCCCGCCATCTTCCGAAACCGCCGGGATGGTTGACGCCACCGTGATTTCCGGGCAAATCGAAGCCTTCGCTCGGGATTTGGAACGCCTGCGCCGTTTCATGGGCGCACCCAAAGCCGGCGAACTGGATATCGGCATTCGCAGCGCCATCCCCCGCGATCTGTATTTTCAAACGCTGACGCTGCGGCAACAAACCGACCGGCTGTTATTTGAAATCATGCGGGTACATGCCAATCCACCCCCCGCGCCCGCAGGCGCCATCGACCTTCGGGACGCTCTCGCAACGCTTCAGGACGCCAACCAGATTCTCCAGCAGGTGATGCGGGAATTGCGGATTGGCCCTACCGCCGAACCCCCGCCCACACCCATGCCTGAGGGAAAAGCCACCCTGGCCGACAGCTTCATCGCCACTCTGGACCTTACCCGCCAACTGGATTTGCTGGTGGAACGGCATATCGCGCCCCGCGATGTCTACCGGGAGGTGACGCTGGCGGTCGCCTACGCGGCCCGCCTGCTGGCCCGTTATGCCGAAGCGACCCGGCTGCCGGCGGAACCGTCCTTTGAGCCGGGCCAGCAACCCGGCGACGTTTATCGCAGGCTGATCGGGTGCCTGCAAAGCATCGCCCGCATCTTCGCCACGCTGGGACTGCCCGTCCTCCAGATCGACACGAGCCAGACTGACGTGGCCAACCTGAGACCGGGCGACGTGTTTCTGGTCGCGTCCATGATCGTGTCCCAACTGGATTTTTTATACCAACGCCTCGATAGCGCCAAGGCGCGGCCCCAAGCCACTTATCCGGGATTCAAATTCCCGTCGCATACCTATCAGCGCGCCGGCATCCTGCAAGCGCAATTGACGCAGATCGAACGCTTTCTCGCGACCGACCGAGCGGCATCCGGGGAGAGCCATGAACCCGCCGCCCCGGAACGCTGAGCCCGCCCCGCAACGGCGTCCGCTCGACCGCCAACTGCTGTTTTCGCATCTCTCGGTGGCCGTTATCGGGCTGGCCATGCTGTGCATCACCCTGATCGCCACCTACGATCTACGCACCAGAGTCATCCTGTTGGCCAATGAAAGCGGACCCCTGGCGCAGGCATCGTTCCAGGTGCTCGCCGGCGTGCGGCACTCGCTCGACAGCCTGCGCGGCTGGGTCAGCCTGGGCGACCCGCGATTCCTGGATGACTGGCGCGCGGCCTGGGACGAGGATATATGGCCGGCGCTCGGCCTGTTAACCGCCTGCCAGAACCTTCTCCAGCAAACCTGCAACCCGGAACGCTTGCGGGACCTTCGGGCGCTGCTCGCCGACTTGCAGGCATCCCAGTGGTGGGTACAGGATGTGGCCCACACGCCGGGCAACGAACCGGCCCGGGTTCTCTATCTGTTCGACATCGAACCGGGCGCGGCGGAATTGCATTCCCTGATCGCCGCGCTGTTCCAGGAAGAAGAGGAACAGAGCGGCAGCGCCGAACGAAAAACCCTCCTCGTACAGTTCGTGGAAATACAGAAGGCTTTTTTCACCGTCCATTTACTGCTGCGGGATGTCCTGGGAGCCAGCGGCTTAAGTTATGCGAACCGGCTTCAAGAGCAATTGGACACCATCCAGGCCAAGGTAGCGCAAATCGCTGCAAGCCCTCTGCCGACCGCCGAGCAACACCGGCTGTTGAGCCTGTTCCAGAACGAACTACGGGCTTTCACCGGGTTCGCCCAGGAGGTGATTCGCCTACGCCGGTCGGATGGTTGGAATATCGCGCTGCATACGATGGCGGTGGAAACGGATCCCCTGGCCAACCGGGCGATAACGCTGGCGGCCGAGATCGCGGCGGATTCCAGGGTGCGCCTGGAACGCGAAGCCAAAGCCGCGCGGGCCGCCAGCGCCATCACCGTCTGGAATCTGGTCGTGATGATCCTGACGATGGTGGTGGTCGCTTACGGCATGTCCAGAAAACGCGCCCGCGCCCTGGCCAAACCGATCACCGCCCTGGCGGAGGCGACCCGGCAACTGGCGGCCGGACGCCTGCACGAGGATATTCCCATCAGTGGCAACGACGAACTCGCCGAACTCACCCGCTCGTTCAATACCATGCGGGCCTCGCTGCAACAGGCGCAAGCGGAATCGCGCGAAGCCAACATCCTGCTCGAGCAGCGGGTCGGCCAACGCACCACCCAGTTGGCGGCGATCAATCGATCTCTCACTCGGGAAATCGCGGAACGCAACCAGGCCGATCACGCCTTGCGGGAAAGTGAAGCGCGGCTGCGCGCCATGGCCCAGGCTATTCCCGATCTGGTGTTTGTGGTCGACGAGGAGGGCCGCTACCGCGAAATCCTGGCGGCGGGCCTGGATCGGATCGTGATCGGCAATACCCCCATCCGGGGAAAACTTCTGAGCGAGATTCACTCTCCGGACATGGCGAAATTTTTTCTCGACATCATCCACCGGGCCTTGAAAACCCAGCAAATCCAGGTCGCCGAATACGAACTCACCACCGCCTCGGGACGGCGCTGGTTCGAGTCGCGCACCACGCCACTGGACGTTCGATTCGCCGATCAGTCCCCTGTTACAACCGTCCATCCCCAGGGGAATCTGTTCGGTCCACCGGATTTGCGGCGATTCACCGCCAAATCCGCCGCCATCGTGATCGTTCGCGACATTACCCAGCGCAAGCAGGCCGAGGCGCAACTCCGACAAGCACAGAAAATGGAGGCCATCGGCCAGCTCACCGGTGGCATCGCCCACGATTTCAACAATCTGCTGGCCGTCATCATGGGCAATCTGGAACTGTTGCACGAGCAACTGACGACTCAACCCCAGTTGCACGAACTCGCGCAGCAGGCATTGAGCGCCGTGGGTCGGGGCGCAAATCTGACCCAGCGGTTGCTGGCGTTCTCGCGCCGCCAACCCTTGCTGGCGCAACCAACCGACCTGAACAAGCTGGTGCTGGGGATGCTCGATCTGGTGCGACGCACGCTGGGCGCCAACATCCGGATCGATACGGCGCTGGCCATCGATCTGGAGCAGACGTCGGTCGATCCGGCCCAGTTCGAAAACGCCTTGCTCAATCTGGTGATCAACGCCCGCGACGCCATGCCACGCGGCGGCAGGCTCGCACTGGAAACCGCCAACATTGTGATCGAAGCGGATGAGGCCGCAACACAGGCTGAAGTACGGCCCGGACCGTATGTCATGCTGGCGGTCAGCGATACCGGCGTGGGCATGGCCCCCGAGTTGCTGGAACGCGTCTTCGAGCCGTTCTTCACCACCAAGGAAACCGGCAAGGGCAGCGGTCTGGGACTCAGCATGGTCTACGGGCTGGTCAAGCAATCCGACGGCCATATCACGATCCATAGCGAACCTGGCCATGGCGCCACGGTTCGGCTGTATCTACCCCGGATGAAGAAGACTCCGGCGCGAGCGACGACGGAACCGTACACGGTTGACACCCCGATCCGGGGTCTGGACGAAACTATCCTGGTGGTCGAAGACGACGCTGATGTCCGGCTATTCGCCGTCAATGCCTTGCGGGGTCTGGGTTACGCCCCCCTGCAGGCGGCTGATGCCGCGACCGCGTTGCGGATGCTGGAAACCACACCCCAAATCGCCCTGCTGTTCACCGATATCGTCATGCCGGGCGAGATGGACGGCGTCCAGTTGGCCGCCGAGGCGAAACATCGTTACCCCGGCTTGCGCGTGCTATTCACCTCGGGCTACACCGAACATACCCTCATCGGCAACGGCCAACTCACGGAAGCCACTGAAGTGCTAATCAAACCTTATCGGAAGGCCGATCTGGGCCGGAAATTGCGAGCGCTATTGGGCCGGAGCGAAAGTGGATGTTGATTAGCCAGCTCAGCAAGCATATTTTTATATGCGGCGGGCGATCATCCATCGCCCGCATCCATATCACAGCGAACATTTCCAAGGAGGTTTTTTCATGCCACTGACCAATCGTCTCGCCGCCGAATTCATCGGCACCCTCTGGCTGGTGCTGGGGGGCTGCGGCAGCGCCGTGCTGGCCGCCGCTTTCCCGAGCGGCGATCCCACCAATCCTTTCGGCATTGCCTTCGTCGGGGTGTCGCTGGCCTTCGGTCTGACGGTGCTGACCATGGCCTACGCCATCGGCCACATCTCCGGCTGCCATCTAAATCCAGCGGTTTCGGTCGGACTGTGGGCCGGCGGCCGGTTTCCAGCCTCCGATCTGATCCCCTACATCATCGCCCAGGTGCTCGGCGGTCTCGCCGGCGCAGCCATCATCTATCTGATCGCCACGGGAAAGCCGGGGTTTGACGTGGTCGCCAGCGGCTTTGCCGCCAACGGCTTCGGCGAGCACTCGCCAGGCAAATACGGGATGAACGCCGCGATTGTTTCCGAGATTGCAATGACCTTCATGTTTCTGATCGTCATCCTGGGTTCGACCCACAAGAACACGCCGACCGGGTTCGCTCCCATCGCCATCGGCCTGTGCCTGACGTTGATCCACCTGATCAGCATCCCGGTCACCAACACCTCGGTCAACCCGGCGCGCAGCACCAGCCAGGCGATTTTCGTCGGCGGCTGGGCCTTGCAACAATTATGGCTGTTCTGGGTCATGCCGATCGTCGGCGCGGCGCTGGCTGGCTTCTTCCACCGCTGGATGGCGGACGACAATCCGTAAAGCTGTAACAGTCGATGAAGGGCGCGTTCCGACGCGCCCTTATTTATTTAGCGGAATGCTCAACAATCGGCGACCGGGTTTGTACAATGCGATCCAATTGCATTCGCCAACCCAATAGACGCCATTCCCAATGACCCAGCCGCTGACTTCGCCGCCCGCCGTCCTGCTAATCGGCCATGGCACCCGCCTTGCCGCTGGCGTGGCCGAATTCCGCGCCCTCGCCGACCAGTTGCAACAGACCCTGCCCAACCGCACTTGTTTGGCCGGGTTCCTGGAACTGGTTGAACCCAGCCTGCCCGAGGCGCTGGAAACGCTGTGGCAACAGGGCTTCCGCCGCATCACCGCCCTGCCGGCGCTGCTGATGGCCGCGGGTCATATCAAAAATGACATCCCGGCAATCCTCAACGCCTTCCAGGCCGGGCATCCGGGGCTGGAAATCGTCTTCGGCGCGGACCTGGGCATTCACCCCAAGCTGCTGCAAGTCGCCCGCGAACGGATCGAGAGCATCGAGATCGGGCCGGATTACGACCGGCGGAATACCCTGCTCCTGGTCATCGGGCGCGGCAGCTCAGATCCCGACGCCAATTCCAACATCAGCAAGATCACCCGGATGTTGTGGGAAGGGATGGGCTTCGGTTGGGCGGAAACGGCTTATACCGCCGTCGCCGCGCCGCTGATGGCCGATGCGCTGGAGCGTGTCCATCGGCTGGGTTTCCAGCGGGTAGTCGTGTTCCCTTATCTGCTGTTCACCGGCCGCTTGGTTGACCAGGTGCGCGCCACGGTCGCCGAGCATCAAGCCATCCATCCCGAGGCGCGGATAGCGGTCGCGCCTTATCTGAATACCCATCCGTTGTTGGTCGAAACCTTTCTGGAGCGGTTGACCGAAGCTGAACACGGCGAGGCTCATATGAACTGTCAGTTCTGCCCCTACCGGACCCCCATCGTCGGTCGCGAAGACTGGCAGGGCGCGCAACAAACTGGTCACGATCACGATCACGATCACGGGCGCTAAATCCCCCCTCACCCCCAACCCCTCTCCCGCTTACGGGAGAGGGGCGAAATTTGGAGCCGCCATGCCCCGTTTTGACTACCTCCGCGATCCCGATGAAATCGAACGCCAGTCGTTCGTACAGATTCGCCAACTCACCGACCTGTCCCGCTTCGACGCCGACCAGCAGCAGGTGGCGATGCGGTTGGTTCACACCTCCGGCGATCCCGATATTGTTCACGATCTCCAGTTCAGCGCCGGCGCGGTCGCGGCTGGACTGGCGGCGCTGGCGAAAGGCGCGGATGTGCTCTGCGACATCGAAATGGTCAGCCACGGCATCAGCAAGCGTTACTTGCACAGCCCGGTGCTTTGCTTCCTGAACGCCCCCGCGGTTATCGACCGCGCCCGGCTGGCCCGGGAGACCCGCACCATGGCGGCGATGACGGAATGGCCGGCGCATCTGGCGGGTTCCATCGTCACCATCGGCAACGCCCCTACCGCCCTGTTCCGGCTGCTGGATCTGCTGGACGAGGGCGCGCCCCGGCCGGCGCTGATCATCGGGATGCCCGTTGGCTTCATCAACGCCGCCGAATCCAAGCAGGCGCTATGGGATATCGCGCCGACCGAATTCCAGACGCCCTGCATCACCCTGCTCGGTCGGCGCGGCGGCAGCAGTCTGGCCGCCGCCACGCTCAACGCCCTGGCGCGCATGGCCAACGGAATTCGGTTCTGATGACCGTCATGTCCGACTGGCCCGGCCCGCCAGTGCAGATCATCGGCATGGGCATGGCTACTGGCGCGTTGGGTCACGCGGCACGAATGGCGCTGGAACAGGCGGAACTGATCATTGGCTCGGCGGCGCATCTGGCCGTGTTCCCGGACCTAACCCCCGAGAAACGCCTCTACCCCAGCCCGATGAGCGGCTTATGGAACTTGCTGCGCGCCAACGCCGGGCGGCGCATCGCGTTGCTGGCTTCCGGCGATCCGCTGTTTTTCGGCATCGGCAGCACCCTGCTCCGCTATCTGCCGCCGGAACATCTGGTGTTCCATCCCAACGTGTCCAGCATTCAGGCGGCGTTCGCCCGGCTGGGCCGACCGTGGCAACATGCGCAACTGGTTAGCCTGCACGGCCGGCCGCTGGCCAGTCTGCGCGCAGCGTTGCAAGACAACCGGCTGTACGCCCTGCTCACCGACCGCGACAGTTCGCCGACCGCTATCGCGCGGATGCTGGTCGAAGCCGGCTTTGGTGAATCGGACCTGTGGGTGGCCGAGGAACTGGGTGCGGCGAACGAACGGTTCCGCCAGTTCCGAGCCGTTGATCTAGCGGATGCCAGCCCCGAATTCTCCCCGCTGAATGTCGTTATTCTGGAAACCCGTGGACCGGGCGGCCTATTGCCGGAGTTCCCCGGCATTCCAGACGAGTGGTTCAGCACCGGGGCGGAACCGGGCAAGGGGCTGTTGAGCAAGCGCGAGGTGCGGCTGACGATTCTCTCCCTGCTCGCGCCCCGCGCCGGCGAGATCGGCTGGGATGTGGGCGCGGGCTGCGGCGGCGTGTCGGTGGAATGGGCACGCTGGAATCCTCACGGCAGAGTCCACGCTATCGAGTGTCATCCGGAACGGCTGGAACATTTGGGCCTCAACCGCGAGCGGTTCGGAGTCGTGTCCAATCTGCGCATCGTTGCCGGCCGCGCCCCGGAGGCGCTGGCGGAATTACCGGACCCGCAAGCGGTGTTCATTGGCGGCAGCAGCGGCAGTTTGCCCGAGATGCTGGACGTGGTCTGGGCACGGCTGCAACCCGGCGGGCGGCTGGTAGCGAGTGCCGTGACCGAGGACAGCCGGGTGGAATTGCACACGTTCGCCGGCGACCGCGCGGCGGAATGGACGGAGTTGAGCATCGCTCGTGGCGAACGGCTGGCCGGCCAGCGGGTGATGCGTCCGTATCTGCCAGTGCTATTGATGAAACTGGAGAAACCCGCTGGGGGAATTTGCCCGTTGGAAACCTCGAACCACCCCGGCGCTTCGCGCCACCCCTCCTTATCCAAGGAGGGGAATACTCGAGACCTGCCCTTGTCGGATTCCCTGCTTGCGGGCGAGAGAAGCGAACGATCATCCGGCACTCTATATGGCGTCGGAGTGGGTCCCGGCGACCCGGAATTGCTGACCCTCAAGGCGGTGCGGATTCTGCAAAGCGTGCCGGTGGTTGCCTACCCCGCTACCCCACAGGGCAGCGCCCAAGCTCGCGACATCGCGGCGGAGTGGTTGACTGGCAAGCGGGAAATCCCCATTGCCATGCCCTGCATGCTGGATCGTGGCCCGGTTAATCAGGGTTACGACGAAGCCGCCGTGGTCATTGCCGGGGAACTGGCCGCCGGGCATGACGTGGCGATTTTGTGTGAGGGTGATCCGCTGTTCTACGGCAGTTTCAGCTATCTACTGCAACGACTGGACGACCGTTTTCCCTGTGTGGTGATTCCCGGCATCAACTCGGTCAGCGCCGCCGGGGCCGCCGCCGCGATTCCGCTGATCACCGGCGAACAGCGGTTGACCGTCATCCCCGCCACCGCCGGCGACGAGGCGCTGCGGCAGGCTTTGCTCGACAGCGACAGCGTCGCCATTCTCAAACCAGGTCGCCACCGACCACGCTTGTTGGAACTGCTGCGGGAAACCGGTCGCGCCGAGGATACGCTGTACATCGAACAGGCCAGCCGGCCGGCGGAGCGCGTCGTTAAACGCTTTGACGAAATTCCCGCCACGCCGGGACCGTATTTTGCGCTGTTTCTGGTAACGCGCGCCGGGCGAACGTAATCCGGCCCAATCCCCCACCAATAGCTTGGGCCTTAAAGCGATTTCCGATAGTAGGGAGCGAACGGTTGCCGTCATGCCAGAAGCGGTCTCAAGGCTATGAATTTAATTAGAATCCTGCCGAATATTCTCCTCCTTGCCCTGCTGGCCGGCTGCGAACAGAACGTGACCGCCATTCAGGTCGGCGTCTCCGCTCCCGCTTTCAGCCTGGAACGACTGGACGGCCCCAGCGTCCGCTTTCCCGAGCAATACCGGGGCCAAGTGGTCGCCATCCGGTTCTGGGCTGACTGGTGCCCATACTGCCACGCCGAGATGACAGCGCTGGAGCCGGTCTATCGCCAGTATCACGACCAGGGACTGGTCATCCTCGCCATCAACGTGCTGCAAGCGCCGGAAACGGTACGACCTTTCGTCCTGGAGCTCGGCATCTCCTACGATGTGCTGCTGGACCCGCAAGGCGAGGTGACGCGCGGTTATCGGGTGATGGGCCTGCCGATGACCTTCATCGTGGACCGGCAGGGCATCATCCGCGCCCGGATCGTCGGAGAAGCTACCCCCGAAGTGTTCGCGCGGGCGATAGCCGACCTGCTATGAGCATTCGCAAAGCCCTTCGCGCGTCTTTGGATTTATAATCGCGGCTCCCATAATGATAATCAGGAAATTCAGTCCATGAGCGACACTATTCGCGCCGAACGCCGGCAAGTCCTCCGTCTTCTCGCCGTGGCGGGCACCGCCGCTGGCGTCACCACCTTGAGTTCGCTGGCCCTCGCCGCCAAGTGCGAAACCGACGGCACCCCGCTGCAATTCACCCCCAAGACCCAGCCGGACCCCAATCCGCGGGACAACGACATCGTCAAGTACCCCAAATGCCCGTACTGCGGCATGGACCGCAAGCAGTTCAACCATAGCCGCCATCTGGTGCATTACCAGGATGATCTGGCCGACGCCACCTGCTCGCTGCACTGCGCCGCGCTCAGCTTGGCGCTGAACCTGGATCGGGGACCGAAAGCCATCTACGCCGCCGACTTCGGCGCAAAGGCCGACCCCAAGCCACTGGTGAACGTGGATGCGGCCACTTACCTGATCGGCTCGAAACTGCCAGGCGTGATGACCAAGCAGAGCAAGGTCGCCTTCGGCTCCAAAGCGGATGCCGAAGCCGCCAAGACGGAAAACGGCGGCGAACTGGGCGATTTCGATGTTGCCCTGCAGGCCGCCTATCAAAGCATGGCCAGCGACACGATGATGATCCGCAAGAAGCGGGCCGGGATGAAATCACATGCTGAACACGGTAAAGAACCTGCTAAATGAGCATGACCCGCGGGCTGAAGCCAGCCAACGGCTTCCACGTTTGGCTGGCGGCATGGCTGCTGATCTTCAGCCTGTCGCCAGTTTGGGGCGAGGGTCTACAATTGCCCGCCCCAGGCCCCAAGGACACCTGCCCGGTCTGCGGAATGTTCGTCAGCCTCTACCCCGACTGGGTGGCAACCGTGCTGTACCAGGACGGCCACGCTCACCACTTCGATGGCGCCAAGGACTTGTTCAAGTACCTGCTGAACCTGCCCAAGTACGCACCGGGACATTCCAAGGACAACATCGCCGCCATCGGCGTGACCGAGTACTACGGCGTGACCCGGATCGACGCCCGCGCTGCCTGGTACGTGATCGGTTCCGACACGCTGGGGCCGATGGGCCACGAACTGGTCCCGCTGGCGACGCAGGCCGAGGCCAAGGAGTTCATGCGCGACCACAAGGGACGGCGAATCATCCGCTTCGACGAGGTGAATTCAGCCCTGCTGGAACAACTCGATCACGGGAAATGGGAATGACCGTCTACTTCATCGGTGCCGGCCCCGGCGATCCTGAGTTGATCACCGTCAAGGGCCAGCGCCTGATCCGCCAATGTCCGCTGGTGCTGTACGCCGGCTCGCTGGTGCCGAAGGAAGTCATCCTGGCGGCCAACCCCGACGCCGAAATCGTCAACACCGCCGATCTCAGCCTGGACGAGATCATCACCCGCATTCGCGCCGCGCACGAACAGGGTTTGGACGTGGCGCGGGTGCATACTGGCGATCCAGCGCTGTACGGTGCCATCGGCGAACAGATTCGGGAGTTGGAGAAGTTGGGAATTCCCTACCAAGTCGTGCCGGGCGTGACCGCCGCCTTCGCCGGAGCCGCGATGCTGCGCCGGGAACTGACCCTGCCGGGCGTCAGCCAGACCATCATTCTTACCCGCCACGCCGGCAAGACGCCGATGCCGGAAGGTGAAAGCCTGCCGGAATTGGCCCAGCACCGGGCGACGATGGCGATTTATCTCAGCGTGGACAAACTGCGGGAGATCGTGGCGGAACTGACGCCACACTACGGCGCGGACTGCCCGGTGGCGGTGCTGCATCGGGTGTCGTGGCCGGATCAGGACGGCGTGGTCGGCTCACTAGCCGACATCGCCGGGAAGGTCGAGGCCAAGGGTTTCACCCGCACCGCGCTGATTCTGGTTGGGCGGGTGATTCAGCCGGAGGGGTTTCCAGCATCTTACCTCTACAGTGCCGAACATGCCGAGTGGTATCGGCGGAACGGCCATTTGGACTAGAGGGCTTTCATGCGCCATCGCTATTTAACCCACCAAAAACTCACCTTAGCCGTATCTAACTGGGTAGATGGGGAATCATGGAGACCATGAACGATGAGTAACGTCAATTTACAGGACTGGGTGGGCAAGAAGGAAGAAATCAGGGATCGCATTTATCCGACGCCAGCCAGGGCGCTCGCCCTGACCTTGAACAATAGGGACTTTGCAGGCAAGGAAGGCGACCCATTGCCCGAACTGTGGCACTGGCTTTATTTTTTACCGCTCGTTGCCAGCGCGGAAATCGGTCCCGACGGCCATCCCAAACGTGGTGGTTTTTTGCCGCCCATTTCTCTGGAAAGACGGATGTGGGCCAGCGGTAAATTAGTCTTTCATCAGGACTTGCTCATTGGAGAGCAGATCAGCAAAACCTCGAAAATCCTCAAGGTTTCGGAAAAGGAAGGAAAAACGGGCCGCATGGTTTTCGTCACCGTCAGGCACTCGATCCACTCCGCAAGAGGAGTCGCGGTTGAGGAAGAGCAGGATATCGTGTATCTACCGATGCCCAAGGCGTTTGTTCCGGCGGCGCCCAACCCGGTCCCCGATGGTCTTGCATGGAAAGAGGAGTATCCCATCGATCCGATCCTGCTGTTCAGGTTCTCCGCCCTGACCTTCAATTCCCATAAGATCCATTACGATATCAAATACGCCACTGAGGTTGAAAAATATCCTGGCCTTGTGGTGCATGGCCCATTACAGGCGCTGTTGCTGCTGGAGTCCGCAAAGAAAAATCATCCGGGCGGGAAACCGGCGAGTTACAGCTTCCGGGCGGTGAGGCCCCTGTTCGATTTCGACCGGATTTCCGTTTGCGGTCGGCCCAATCAGAGCGGGAGCCACGATTTATATACGGCTAACGGCGATGGCAATATCGCCATGCAGGCGACGATCTCCTGGAGATGAACCGATGAGTGAAAAACTGGAACGTTCGGTACTGCTAGTGCCAGCCTCCAATTGGGCCATGATTCAAAAAACCGCCGCTTCCAGCGCGGATGCGGTCTGCATCGATCTGGAAGACGCGGTGGCTCCCGATGAAAAGGAAGCGAGCAGAGCCAACGTGGTTCTGGCTTACCGGGAACTGGATTTTGGCAATAAACTGAAGATGTTTCGAATGAATGGGCTGGACACCCATTTTGCCTACCGGGATCTCATCGAGATCGTGGAAGCAGCCGGCGACCGGATCGATCTGATTGTCGTGCCGAAGGTGAACCGGCCCGAGGATATCCATGTAGTGGAAACCCTGCTCGGTCAGATTGAAAGCTACAAGAAATTTTCACGCCCCATCGGTATCGAGGCACTGATCGAAACCGCGTTGGGCTGCGTGAACATCCGGGAAATCGCGGCGTGCTCCGCCCGTCTGGAAGGATTCATTTACGGTTCCGGCGATTATGCGGCGTCGGTGCGGATGCCGATGGAATCCATCGGGGAACGGGATGAAAACGATGAAATTTATCCCGGCCATCGCTGGCACCACATCATGCATTCGATGGTGAGCGCGGCAAGGGCTTACAACAAACGGGTCATCGACGGGCCGTTTGCCGGTATCAAAAATCCCGAAGGGCTGCTGCAAGCATGCAAAATCGGGCGGGCGATGGGGTTCGATGGCAAATGGTGCATCCATCCGAGTCAAATCGAAACTGTCAACCGCACGTTTGTCCCTTCGGAAAAAGAAATTGAGTGGGCGAAAACCGTATTGAGCGAGTACGAGGCCGGGTTGCGGGAGGGGCGGGGCGCGATTAGCGTCAAGGGGAAGATGATCGACGTGGCCTCGCTGAGGATATGCCGTACCATTGTCGAACGCGCCCAATTAGCAGGGTTATTGAATTAAATCGGCATATTCGTTGTCGCGGCGTTTTCGCCTAAATCCGATTTTTTGAGTGGTGATTTTGATGGTAAAGCTATTGCAGGGACTGAGAGTAGTGGAGGGAACCGCGTTTGTGGCCGCGCCCTTGGCGGGCATGACACTCGCGCAAATGGGTGCGGACGTGATTCGCTTCGACCGAATCCGAGGTGGTCTGGATCATTACCGCTGGCCGGTTACCCAGGATAACAAGAGTCTGTTTTGGGCGGGTTTGAACAAGGGCAAACGCTCCCTCGCCGTGGATGTGAGCACGCCGCGAGGGCAGGAGATCGTGACGCGATTGATCTGCGCTCCCGGACCGGAATCGGGGATTTTCCTGACCAATCTTCGGGTGCGCGGCTGGATGGATTACGAGCATCTGAAGCAGCACCGGGAAGACCTGATCATGTTGACCGTGCTCGGCAATCGGGATGGCGGGCCGGCGGTTGATTACACCATCAATCCGGGAGTCGGTTTTCCCTATGCCACGGGGCCGGAGAATTCCAGCGAACCGGTCTGCCACGTATTGCCGGCGTGGGATTGCATCACTGGACAAATGGCGGCCTTGGGCCTGCTCGCGGCCGAGCGGCATCGCCGACTGACGGGGCAGGGGCAGTCGGTGGAAATCGCCCTGAAGGATGTCGCCCTGGCCATGCTGGGGAATCTGGGGATCATCGGCGAAGTAATGGTCAACGACTTTGATCGCCCCAAGTATGGGAATTATCTATACGGCGCTTACGGCAACGAGTTCGATACCGCCGATGGCCGGAAAGTGATGGTGGTGGGACTGACCCGGCGGCAGTGGGATGGGCTGTGCGCATTAACCGGGCTGAAGGCGGAATTCGACGCCCTGGGCCAACGACTGGGCTTGAATTTGAATCAGGAGGGCGACCGGTTCAAGGCCCGCGAGGAAATCACCGCGCTGTTGAAGCCGTGGTTTCGGGCCAGAACCGTGGAGGATTTCGCCCAGTCCTTCGACGACAGCGGAGTGACCTGGTCGGTGTTTCGCACCTTCAAGCAGGCGATTCAGCAAGACCCCGACCTTTCGGTGCGGAACCCGATGTTCAGCATGGTCGAGCAACCGGGGATCGGCAATTATCTGGTTCCCGGTTCCCCGTTCGAGTTCGGCGAATGCGAACGTTCCACGCCCAGGCCGGCGCCCGTGTTGGGAGAACATACCGATGAAATTTTGTCGGAAACGCTCGGCATGAGCGATGCGGAAATCTCCCGGCTGCACGAGGATAAGGTCGTGGCCGGGCCGCGCCGCTGATCGCTGGCGCGGTGGCTCAGGCGGCGGCTTCGCTCTTGTCCACCAGTTGCAGGAACAATTCCTCCAGCCGGTTGGTTTTGTTGCGCAGACTGGATACCTCGATGCCGCGCGCCGACAACTGTTCGAACAGCGCGTTGATGCCCCATTCCTTGGCCACGTCCACTTCCAGCGTGAGTTCATCCATCCAACGGAGGGGATAGCCGGGAATTTCCGGCGGTTCAGCGAGCGGCTGGCGCAGATTGAGCACGAAGGTTTCCAGGTGTAGCCGGCCGAGCAAGGTCTGCATCCGGGTATTTTCGATGATCTCGCCCCGGTCGATGATGGCGATGTGCCGGCACAGGGTTTCCGCCTCTTCCAGATAGTGGGTGGTCAGAATGATGGTGGTGCCCTGGGCATTGATTCCGCGCAGGAAGTCCCACATCGAACGGCGAATCTCGATGTCCACGCCGGCGGTGGGTTCGTCGAGAATCAGCAGCTTTGGTTCATGGACCAGCGCGCGGGCGATCATCAGCCGCCGCTTCATGCCGCCGGACAACTGGCGGGCCATCTCCCGCCGCTTTTCCCACAGGCCGAGTTGCCGGAGATAGGTTTCGGCGCGTTGATTGGCCAGGGCGCGGGGAATGCCGTAATAGCCGGCCTGATTGACCACGATTTCGACCACCGGCTCGAACTGGTTGAAGTTGAATTCCTGTGGCACCAGGCCAATGCAGGCTTTGGCGGCGGTCAACTCGCGGTCGAGGTCGTGGCCGAATATCTCGACCGTGCCGCCCGTCTTGCGCACCAGCGAGCTGACGATGCCGATGATGGTGGACTTGCCGGCGCCGTTGGGGCCAAGCAGGGCAAAGAATTCACCCTCCGCCACCTCCAGATCGATGCCGCGCACGGCTTCCAGCCGGTTGGCGTAGATTTTTCGCAGATTGCGGAGGATCAGGGCGGGAGTAGACATGCCAGATGGCTCTTGCGGGCGGGATGGTGAGTTACGGTTGTTGGGGTAGCAGAAAAGGCTCGAATTCGGGCGTGTAACGCTCCTGGAAGCTGTTGCCATCCGGATCGATCAGGATGAAGAGGGCGGCCAAGTGATGGTCGGTGGCCAGTTGGAACCCGAAGTCTGGTCCGGCCGCCATCAGGGCGGTATCGGTGGCGTCGGCTTGCATGTCGAGGTTGCTGATGACCGTCACCGACGCCAGCTTTTGCAGTACGGGCCGGCCGGTGCGCGGATTGATGATGTGCGAATAGCGCTGGCCGTTCTGTTCGAAGAAGTTGCGGTAGTCGCCCGCGGTGGAAACACCGTGGCCGTCGATTCGAATCAGGCGTTCGACCGAGCGCTGGCCGGGCACGGGCCGTTCGATGGCGACGATCCAGGGTTGCCCTTTGCCGTTGTGGCCCTTGGCGCGCAGATCGCCGCTGATGGAAACCAGGTAGTTGTTGATGCCGCTCGCTTCCGCCAATGCCGCCAGTTGGTCCACGCCATAGCCCTTGGCGAGGGCCGACAAATCGACGTAGAGGTCGGCGCGGTCCTTTTTCAGCGCCGGTGGCTGTTCGCGGGTTTGCAACAGCCAGTAGCCGACCCGCTCGCGCGCCTGGGCGATGGCGGCATCGGACGGAACCTGGTCGCGGCGCGGTTCCGGGCCGAAACCCCACAGATTGACCAGCGGCCCCACGGTGATGTCGAACGCGCCGCCGCTGAGTTCGCTGATGCGCAGCGCCTCGGCGACTACCTGTTGCAATTCGGGGGACACGGCCACCCAGTCGGTGCTGGAGTTCCGGTTGAAGCGCGACAGTTCCGAATTTGGGTCGTAGGTGGACATCTGCCGGTTGATGCGGGCCAGCAGCTCATCTGCCTGGGCCTTGAACTTGGCGGGGACTGTCTGCCCCGGCGCCGGCACCAGTTGTAGATCGTAGCTGGTGCCCATGGTGGAGCCGGCAATGCGAACGGTAGGGTCGGGCTGGGACTTTTCACAGGCGACCAGCGCCAGCAACGCCAGCAGCAGCGCGGCGCACGATGGGAACCGATGGCGCGGCAGTCGGTAAACAGGATCGAGCATGGTGATAGCGCGAATTCCGCCGGTAGGAGGAGGAGGGTCGAAACCAAACCGGCGGCGTCCAGAATACGCCGCCGGTGGTCGCGGGCCGGGAGGACGTTCAGGCGCTGGTTGACGCTTCCATCGCGGCGATGGCGTCGGCCATGCTGACGATGCGGTGGGCGCTCTCGACATGGAGGTTTTCCACCAGTCGGCCGTTCACCAGCACCACCCCTTCGCCCCGCGCCGCCGCCGCCGCGTGCGCTTCGATGATTTTCCGCGACCAGGCGACATCTTCCGGCTTCGGCGTGAACACCTCATTGCAGGAGCCAACCTGCTTTGGGTGAATGAGCGTCTTGCCATCGAAACCGAGTTCGCTGCCCTGCCGGCAGGCGAATTCAAAGCCGGCATCGTCGTTCAAATCGAGGTAGACGCCGTCGAGGATGGCAAGCCCGGCGGCGCGGGCGGCCAACAGGCACAGGCCCAGCGAGACCATGAACGGCAAACGTTCGTGGGTATGAGCGCAGTCCAATTCCTTGGCCAGGTCGGAGGTCCCCATCACGAAACACTCCATGCGGGGTGTCGATTCGGCGATCCGCTGCGATTCGAGAATGCTGCGCGGGGTTTCCATCATCGCCCAGATCGTCATCGACTCCGGAGCGCCGTTGGCGCGCATGATCGCTTCCATGTGGCGGATGGCGTCGGCGCTTTCCACCTTGGGCAGGAGCAAGGCATTGGCGCCCGATTTCGAGGCCATGGCGATATCGTCGTAGCCCCACTTGGTCGATAGGGAGTTGACGCGAATAATCAGTTCGCGCATGCCAAAGCCGCCGGCGGCGACCGCCTCGCATACCTGCTTGCGGGCGAGTTCCTTGGCGTCGGGGGCGACGGCGTCTTCCAGATCGAGAATCAGGCCATCGGCGGGCAGGGCGCGGGCCTTTTCCAAAGCACGGGCGTTGGAGCCGGGCATGTACAGGACGCTGCGGCGGGGGCGCGCGGATTTGGGCATGGGGGTTCTCCTTAATTGAGCGATGGTTGGAATGCCAATAACGCCAGTCAGGTTAACGCAAGCTGGCAACGGCGGGAAGTGGCTCGGACCCGGGCGGCTCAATACGCCGACGGCGCTGGGCCAGGGCGGTGGCCGCCCAGTCGCGGCGGCAGATAGAGATTGTAGTGGGGCAGATTCAGCGGGATGAACTTCAGTTCCACCAGTAATACGCCCAGCGAAGCGATCAGTAGAAAGGCCGCCGCCAGCCGGTCGACGGTGGCGCTGGCACCCACCGTCGCCAATCCCGGCAGCTACGGTTTCCGCACCGAGGAGGTCAAGCAAATCACCTTCCGCCTGGACAGTTTGCTGATTCCGCCCGCCGCCGACCCCGCCGCGCCGTTCATTTTCCTGGAAGCCCAGGCGCAACCCGACGATGACTTCTACGGCCGCTTCTTTTCGGAAATCTTCCTCTATCTGTACCGTTGCAATCCCCGGCCGTGCTGGCGGGCACTGGTGCTTTATCCTCGTCACACCATCGAGCGGTTGGACTCCTGCTACGCTTCGCAGCTGACCCTGCCGGAAGTACGGCGGGTGTATCTTGAGGATTTGGCAAGGGTTTCCTCGCCCAGTCTCGGTTTGCAACTGCTGCAACTGTTGGTCGCTGCCCCGCGCGCCGCCGCTGAACAGGCTCGACGCCTCGCGCATCAACTTCGGACCGGTAGCGAACCGCCGCCCTTGCCCTTGGCCGAAGCATTGGACCTGATCGAAACCATTCTGGTCTATCGTTTACCCAAGCTGACTCGACAGGAGATTCAAGCCATGCTCGGATTCACCCATGCCGATTTGAAGAAAAGCGTTTTCTATCAGGAAGTTTTCGCTGATGTCATCAAGAAGACCGGCAGGAGGGCCGGCAGGAGGGTCGGCAGGAAGAGTGCGTTGCTTTGATTTTAAGGCAGTTGCAACAACGCTTCGGCCGCCTTTTGGCCAAACAGGTGCGGCGGATTCGCCGCTTGTCACTGACGACCGCTGAAACCTTGGCGGAAGCCCTACTCGATTTTCAGACTTTGGATGATCTTGTCGCCTGGCTGGACAGTCAAGGCGATCCGCCGGCTTCTTGATAGGTTCGCGTTGAGATAGCTCGGTGAAACGAGGATGCAGATAAAGCGAGAGACTTGGGCCGACGCTCTTGGCGTCCAGCACACGCCCGTTAGCGCGCCCGCCCGTATCGTCTCGCTGGTGCCCAGCATCACCGAACTGCTGTTCGTGCTAGTGGTTCAACTGGGCTGAGTTGACTTAAAGCGGGGAATGGGATTTCCTGTAGGAGTACCCCTGACCAGGAGCCTGACCATGCCGCTGCCCAAATATGTAGTCCGTTTGACGGTTGAGGAACG
>JBATNZ010000236.1:0-3739 GCA_049290615.1 Candidatus Contendibacter sp. | reverse complement strand
GCCCCGCCGTCGTGCCCGGCTTGCGCGCCGAGGTCGCGTCCCTGTTCGCCGAGTGGCTCGGCCTGGACGTCGAACGCTACACCAGCCTGACCACCGTCGAGGACGACACCAGCTTCGTCAGCAAGGACGGGGGCTTGATGAGCCTGCTGCTCGCGCACGGTCACCGCCGGGTGGTCGGCGCGGCGGAACTGGCCCACCTGACCGGGCAACTGGTGACCCTCTGGGGCTCGGCGCTGAGCGGTCACTATCACACCCTCGACATCTGCTTTCATTCCGATCCGGCGACGACCGGCCGCGAGATCGACTGGATGCTGGCGCCCAGCCTCCAGACGGCCGCCCGGCAGGGCCTCGATCTCGGCGCGATCTTTGCCGAGCGGCGTCGCCATCTGCCCCGGTACGCCGCCACGGAAACGGTGTATCTGGCGCTGTGGACGGCGCCGACCGGATTGCCGCGCACCGTGCGCCGCCAGGAACGGCGGGCGCGTCGCCAGCGGCTCCGGGACCGGCATCGGCCGGGCGGGTTCACCCGCGACAACCAGAACACCGAAGCGGTCAATCGCGACCTGATCGACACCCATCGGTCCTGCGTCGCCACGGTGCTGGCCGAAATGACCGCCTTCGGCTTCGATCTCGAACTATTGCCGGTGGAGCGGGCCTGTCGCGAGTTGCGCGGGCGGATCGATCCGGACTGGACGCCCGATGACTGGCAACCGCTCCTGCCCGGCGGGTTTCCCCGGGCCTGCGAACACCCGGACGGCACTTACGACCCCAGTACCTGCTGGTTGCCGGCGCTGGGTTCTCAACTGATTCCGCGCGACCTGCGGATCGTGGATTACCGGACAGTGCAGATCGGCGACCGACTTTACCAGCCGCTCTACGTCGATCTCCCGCAACTGACCGAAGTGCAGCGCTTCGAACGGTTGTTCGATCGGGTGCGCGGCGAGCGGCTGCCGTGGCGGCTGCTGATCCGGCTGACGGGCAGCGCCGAGGCCTGGCTGCTGGCCAAGCGGTCGATCAGCAGCCTGCTGTATTTCGCCGGCCACCAGAACAAGCTGATCAACCAGTCGGTCGGGGCGATGCGCAAGTTTATCAACGGGGGCGGGCTGGGCGTTCGTGCGCAGATGGCGCTGACCAGTTGGGTCGATATCACCCAACCCGCCGGCCGCGGCCGCACCCACGCCGAGGCGCTGCGGGCGCGCACCGCGCAACTGGCCTCCTATCTGCAAGCCTGGGGTGCTTGCACCGTCCGCGAGTACGGCGGTCACCCGGTCAAGGCGTGGGCGTCCACGGTGCCGGGCCTGTCGACGCTCCACATCGCGACCCGCTACGTCGCGCCGCTGGCCGAGGTGCTGGTGACGCTGCCGCTGTTTCGGGCGGCCTCGCCGTGGCGGCGTGGCGCGCTGCTCTATCGCACCCGCGACGGCAAGCTGTATCCCTACCAGCCCGGCTCCAGCGAGCAGGGGACCTGGAACGAACTGTATTTCGCCCGGCCCGGCAGCGGTAAATCGGCCACGATGAACGCCAATAATCTGGGGCTGGTGCTCAGTTCCGGCTTCCGTCGGTTGCCGTTCATCCGCATCATCGACATCGGTCCCTCTTCGGAAGGCCTGATCGACCTGCTGCGCGAAGGTTTGCCGCCCGACCGTCGGCACGAGGCGCAGTTCCACGCCCTGGTCAACGACGCCGGCTGGGCGGTGAACCCGCTCGACACCCCGTTGGGCTGGCGCCGGCCCCTGCCGCAGGAGCGGGCGTTCCTGGTGTCATTCCTCAGCGTGCTGGCCACCAAGCCCGGCGACCGGGAGCCGGCCGAAGGCATCGCCGACTTGATCGGCCTGGTGCTCGATCTGGCCTACGCGCATTTCGCCGACGACCAAAGCCCGAAACGCTACGTGCCAGACCAGGATGCCGAGGTGGACCGGGCACTGGTCCGACACGCCGTCGCGCTGGACGCGGAACCGACCTGGTGGGAGGTGGTGGATGCCCTGTTCGATGCCGGCGACCCGGAGGCAGCGGTGCGGGCGCAACGCTGCGCCGTGCCGGTGCTCAGCGATCTGGTGGCGGTGGCCCAGCAACCGCAGGTCCGGGATCTGTACGGCGGCGCGATGCGGCTGGTCGGCACCGCCGAATCCCCCATCCAACTGTTCAACCGGATCGTGTCCGCCGTCACGCGCGAGTTTCCGATCCTGGCCTATCCCACCCGGTTCGATCTCGGCAACGCCCGGGTGGCGGCGCTGGATGTGGCGGCGCTGTGCGGCGACATGACGCCGGTCGGCCAGCGGCAGACCGCCGTCGCCTATCTGCTGGCCCGCCATGTCCTCGGCCGCGATCTGTTCCTCGACGATCATCTGGCGCGCGCCGCGCCGCTGCGCTATCGGGCCTACCACGCCCGGCGCTTCGAGGAGCATCTGGCTTATCCCAAAAAGTTCTGCGTGGACGAGAAACACCGCTGTGGCCCCATCGCCGCGATCAACGCGCAACTGGTGCGCGACCAGCGCGAGGGGCGCAAGAACAACGTGCAGGTGGCCCTGGCCAGCCAGATTCTCACCGATTTCAGCGCCGAGATGATCGAACTGGCCTCGTCGGTCTACGTCATGGAATACGGCAACGACGAGACGGCCGAGGACGTGCGGGAGAAGTTCTCCCTGCCGGCGTCGGCCATCGAGTTGCTGCGCGTCTACGGCAACGGGCCGACCTCGGACGGCGCGCCGTTTCTCTGCGCGATGAAGACCAAGCGCGGCCTGGTGTGCCAACTGTTGTACCTGACCAACGGCCCCATCGAAATGTGGGCGCTGTCGACCACGGCGGAGGATCGGGTGATCCGCCGCCGGCTGTACCAGCGCTTCGGCGCTACCGCCGCCTTGCAAGCCCTGGCCCGCCGCTATCCGTCCGGGAGCGCCAAGGCCGACCTCGAGCGGCGGCTGGAACACAGCGCCCATCCGGCCCTGGACCGCGACCAGTGCCTCGACGCTATCGTCGAGGAGTTAGCCGGCGCCATCGCGGGGGCGAGTCCGATTCGAGACGCGGAGGAGGCGGGATGAAGAGCGAAAAAACGGCGCGCGCCGCGAGCCACCGACTCCTCCCGAACTGGGTCCAAGTCCTGTTCGGCGCGGTAGCGGTGACCGGCTGCGCGGCGCCACCACCACCGGTTGCTCCCCTGAGCGAAGCGGAAACCCGCTTGGCGGCCGCGGCCGCCAGCGTGGCCGAATCGCTGGCCTGGCTGGCGACGGTGGAGCAGAGCGCGCATCGAGTTCACGTCCAGGCGTTGACGCCGGCCGCCTTGCCGCCCGAACTCCAGGTGCGGGTCAACGTCGAGTATCAAGGCGACCTGAAGCCCTTGGTCTACCAGTTGGCGCGCACCGTGGGCTACCAGGTCCAGACCTACGGCCGGTCGGCGGTCCTCGCGCCGGTCACGATCGTGGCCGAGAACCGCGCCGTCGGCGACATTCTGGCCGATATCGGCTATCAGACCAGCGCGCGCTGCGACGTGGTGGTGGCGCCCGAACGGCGGTTGGTGGAAATCCGCTACCGGCGGGAGTTCCCCCACCGGGCGCCGCGCCGCCATCCGACCGACGGCGGGACGGGATAGGCCATGGCGACGAAGCAGCGGTGGCTTGGCGGGTACGGTTGCGTGCTGGCGATCCTGGTGGCCGGGCTGCCGGTCGGTGGGGGAGCGCAAACCGGCGCGCTCGCGCCGCCCGCCCCGCCGACGCTATCGGACGCGGAACGGGCCGCCGGCGAC